>JAHEKL010000221.1 GCA_024638345.1 Gammaproteobacteria bacterium
GCAGCGCGGTGAGGTAAGAATCAGGTCCAGGAAGGGAGTGATTCCAAGACGAAGCGCCTCCGTCAGATTCGGCTCGATGTGCGGGAAGATGCGCTTCTTGTGGAACTCCTCCAAGATGGTCGGAGAGAAGCTCTCGACGCCGAAACCCAAAACCCGAAACCCAGCCTCGCGCATGGCACGCAGGCGCTCAGGGTTCATGGCGTCGATGCGATTGGTGCTGATGAACTGCAGGTCCGAGGGAAGGTCGCCGGTGCGCTTTCCCTGAACGATCATTTCGCACAGCGGAAGGATCCGATCGTCCTTCGTGAACACGAAGATGTCGTCCTGGAAGATCACGGTCCTCGCGTTCGGCTGGGCAGAGATTATCCGCCTGACCAT
The DNA here is from genome assembly GCA_024638345.1 of Gammaproteobacteria bacterium. Classification (GTDB taxonomy): domain Bacteria; phylum Gemmatimonadota; class Gemmatimonadetes; order Longimicrobiales; family Gaopeijiaceae; genus JAAXGI01. Next base: position 379 of record JAHEKL010000221.1, read on the forward strand.
CGAATAGCAGGCTTCCGCGTCCAGCTTTCGGATGCCCGCCACACCCCCCTTGGCCTCGTTCAGGAAGTTCGTCGACGAACAGAACGAGCAGCCCATCGGACAGTAGTTGAGAGTGATCAGACGGACGGACCGGATCTCCGCGAGCCGAGCTTCACGGGCCGCTTTCTCCGGGAGAGCGTCCAACCGATAAGCCTCTTCGAGACGATCCCAGTACGACTCATACGGCATCTCCTCGTAGGGCGTGGCGCGGATGGCCTCTTCCACCTCCGAAGGACTCAGAGCGATCTGGTGATGTCGGATGACATCGCCCCCGGCTGTGGCCACGGCGGTGCCGGCGATATCCTCGAGGCCGGCATCGGCCTTCATGCGTCTCGCGATCTCGAGAAGCGGCCGCTCGCCTTCTCCCATGACCACCAGATCGAACGGCCCCAGCCGGAACATGAGCTCAGGTCGGAACGTGGCTTCCATCCCGCCGGCGATGAGGAGGGCGTCGGGAAGAGCCCGTCGCACCTGGTGAGCGAGAGCGAGGTCGAAGCGAAGGGTCATCCCCGTGGTGGAGAAGCCGACCGCGTTCCACCTCCGCCCTCGAAGCACTCCCTCGAGCGACTCCTCGGGAGACAGCTCGCAGCAGTTTGGATCGAAGACTTCGGTCTCGATGCCGGCCCTCTCGAGCACTCCCTTGAGACGCCATACTCCGAGAGGTGGTGCGAGGAAGGTGTACTCCCCACAGTGCGGGTCGTACGGTCCGATCAGCAGGAATCGAAGACCTGGCCCCGCGGCTCGTGAGCGTTGTTCGCCAGGCAGGATGAGGCCCCCCTTCTTCGGGGACCCTTCCAACAGCGGCAAGCTGTGTTCTCTAGGCATGTTGCTCCAGCTTCCGTTGGACACCGTCCTCATACTGCCGGTCTGGCGACGACACGTTCGCCCGCGGCCGAAGCGGCGACGTTGTGGTGCTGGTGACCGGCAAGCGGTCAAGCGTGATCGGGCGAGAAAATGGCAAGAAATGTACCTCCTGCGGCTTCCAGCCTGGCCTCAGCCCGGGAATCGGCGGTGGCTCAAGGAGAAACCCCCAGCGAGGACTGCCGAACCATGCCTGGTCCGCCGTGTGCCGGCACTGGCCCCCGGGAGCATCAGAAATCTTTGCCGAAGGCGCTCATGGGGGCTCGGGCTCATACCGAAAACGACGCTTGACACGGGTCGCAGTCGGTAGTATCGGTCAAGAGATCTGGCAGCCGGGGCCTCTGGTCTGCCGTGTGCCCCGCCGGGCCGACCATGTTCCTGCCTTCAAACCGGCCTGCGTCGTACGCACACCCGACTCGGGTGTGGAACGGAGGACCTGCTCCACGTAGCCAAGAAGCGAAGCACCCGGACCGCATGGGAGGGAGAAGCATGGGCACTCCAGGCAAGTCACGGCGTTCGTTCCTCATCGATTCCGTATCCGGCCTCGGTGGGGTCTGGGTTCTAGCCAACTACCCCGGCATTCTGGCCGCGGCGGAGTACGCCAGTGAAGCCGCGGAATCGGACATAGCGCCCGAATTCGCGTTCTTCACGCCGGAGCAGGCACTTCAGGTGGAAGCGATGGCGGCCCAGATCATTCCCACCGATGACACGCCCGGAGCTCGTGAGGCCCGGGTGATCGTCTTCATCGACCGGGCATTGGTCACCTTCGACCGAGACCGGCAAGAGGACTACACGCAGGGCTTGGCGCAGCTCGAGTCGCAAGTCAATCAGCATTTTCCTGGAAGCCGCGAGTTCTCAGATCTCACCTTCGATCAGCAGATTCATATTCTTACTGAGATTGAAGATACGCCTTTCTTCAATTTGGTCAGAACCCATACGATCACTGGTTTCTTCGCGAGCCCGCTCCATGGGGGGAATCATGACAAAGTGGGTTGGCGGCTCGTGAGCTACGATGACTCGCTCGATCACGAGCCTCCGTTCGGTTACTACGATGCGCTTCCCCTGAACCGCCGCTAGGCCCGCACCCGGAGAGAAACCATGAGACAGTTCAGACCGCAGGATGAGGTCGATTTCGTCATCATCGGTTCGGGGGCCGCCGGCGGGATCATGGCCAAGCAGCTCTCGACCGCAGGGTTTTCAGTCGTCGTGCTGGAGCAAGGCGGCTGGGGCAAGTATGGACGCGAGCAGGAGTACACCAAGGACGAGCTCCTCAACCGGAATCCCAGTTGGGAGGATCGGCTGATGAGCGACCCCGGGGGCCGTCAGCCCAACACTTTTCGTAGGAGCGAAGGAGAGGACACCGTTCCGGGCTCCCACTCCTACGGCTGCGTGGTCGGAGGAGGGACGGTCACGTACGGTGGCAGCAGCTGGCGCCACCTCCCGTGGGAGTTCAACGAAGCCTCCGTGGTCGGCACGATCGAAGGCACCGGGCTGGCCGACTGGCCGATCACGTACGAAGAGCTCGAGCCCTATTACACCCAGGCCGAGTGGGAGATGGGTATTTCCGGCCTCCGCGTAGACTCCCCGTTCGTGGCACCGATGTCCCGAGAGTATCCGGTGCCCCCGGTTCCGATGAAGTCTTCGGGGGCTCTTTTCGAGGTCGCCGCGGCCAAGCTGGGTCTTACGGTGGTCCCTGGGCCCCTAGCCATCATCACCCAACCGTACATGGGCCGATCCGGATGCGTGAATTGTGGGATGTGCTCGGGCTTCGGCTGCCACGTGCGCGCTCGCTCGAGCTCGGCCGTCACCGTGCTTCCTCTGGCCGTGGAGACGGGGAACTGTGAGATCCGGGCGCGCAGCTATGTGCGAGAGATCTCGGTCGACAACTCCGGTCGGGTCACCGGGGCCGTCTACTTCAACGCGGATCGGCAGGAGGTCTTCCAGAGGGCCAGGGCAGTCGTGCTCTCCGCGAACGCCAGCGAGTCCGCCCGTCTGCTCCTCCTGTCGGCGTCCAACGGCTTCCCCGACGGACTTGCAAACTCCAGCGGACTGGTCGGCAGATACCTGATGCTCGGAAACGGCGCCAGTGCGAGTGGGCTCATGGAGCATCCCTTGAACGACTACAAGGGAGTCGTGTCGGGTACGGGCATCCTGGATTTCGTGCCCTCGGATCCCGATCGAGGCTTCTACGGTGGGGGGCGACTGACCTCTCGTGGCTACGCGACGCCCATCAGCTACGGTCTGAACGGGCTGAGCCCGGATGCGCCGCGCTGGGGAGCTGGATACAAGCAGGCCCTCAGAGAGCAGGCCGGACACCGGTTCACCATCAACTGCTTCACGACCCAGCTTCCGCTCGAGACGAATCGAGTCGACCTGGACCCCGAGCTGAGGGACGACTGGGGTCTTCCCGCGATGCGGATCACCTCAGCGAGTCATCCGGACGACATCGCGAACATGGAGTTCTTCCGACAGAGGTCCATCGAGATCCTGGAGGCTGCCGGAGCCACGAACATCTGGGCCTCCCCGGTCAGGGACAGTCGCGGAAGCGCGCACAACCGCGGCACGTGCCGAATGGGGAACGACCCGGCCACTTCGGTCGTCGACCGGTATCACCGGGCGCACGACGTCCCCAACCTGTTCATCGTGGATGGCAGCAATCTGGTCACGGGTGGGCGCAACCATCCGACGATGACGATTCAGGCCCTAGCCTTCCGCGCCGCGGATCATCTCATCGACGCGGCTAGGACTGGAGACCTGGCGAGCGGAACATGAGCCTGAACTGAGAGACTCGTCAGTACTCGTCCGGCTCGGAGCGGCTCCCGTGACAAACCACGCCACGGGAGTCGCTCTTTTCGTTAGGTTTTGCCCATGAGCATCATGAGACCCGTCGCCGTTCTGGTCCTTTCGATCATCGCCGCACCGCTGACCCAAGCCACGGGCACGGCCCATCCGGTCTTCCGCCAGCCGAGTCAGTGTCCCGCGCCCGACCGGACCGTCGTCACCGCCCTCGAGAGCGCGCTTCACGTGCCTACGGACGAATACGACGAGTTGCTTCGTCGACTCGCAGAGACCTCGGCGCGGGCCGCCCAGCAGTCCAACATCCTGCTGTTCGACTCCACCGCCATCCTGCAGGCACAGCTGGACGACCTGAGGTTGGCCGAAGCTCCGCGACTGGATGGCACCGTCATTGTCGAGGCACAAGAGGTCGAGGTCGAAGCCCACGTCATCGCGGCCTGGCTTCGAAATCGGGAAGGCCAGCTCGTGGCGGACCGTCCGGCCCTCTGGGTGTCGATCGACGAAGGCCGCATGGGCTACAGCCTGAACGACGTCGCGGCTCAAGCCTCGATCCTCGAAAACGTTCGAGTGGCTCGCAGAGACCTCCGGATCTCGCAGACTGATCCCGGGGTCCGGGCCGCCCTGGCCTGCCTGACGCGCTGAAGCTCGAACGCCCCG
>JAHEKL010000222.1 GCA_024638345.1 Gammaproteobacteria bacterium
GGTTCTGGGTCTCGGACCGGCTCGCCCGAGGCAACGGGGGAATATGACCGTCAGGAAGTTCCGCACGTACCGCGAGGTTGAACACGAGACCGGCTCCGAACTCCTGGAGCAGGTTTTGGACCAGCGTGAGAGGCTCCTCGAGCGTCTGGGGCGAATCGGCGCCGTCGTACCGATCGCCAGTGGGAAGGGGGGCGTCGGGAAGAGTGTCGTCACCGCGAATCTGGCGGCCACGCTCGTGGTGCGTGGCAAGCGGGTCGGAGTCCTCGACGCAGACCTGAACGGGCCCTCCTTGGCCCAGATGCTCGGCGTGGGAAACGCCCCGCTCATCGACGCGGAGAAAGGGATCGTCCCGCCGAAGGGTGTCGGGGGAATCCGCGTCATGTCCATGGAGCTGCTCCAAGCCGAGGGCGATGCGCCGCTCCGTTGGAAGGAGCCCGACTCGGACACGTTTCTTTGGCAGAGCAGTCTGGAGACGACTGCGCTGAGGGAGTTCCTGGGGGACGTGGCATGGGGCGACGCCGACTACCTTCTCATCGATGTCCCTCCCGGGACGGACAAGATCCGTCGACTTCTCGAGCTCGTACCCCACCTACCCCTCATGCTGGTCGTCACCACGCCCTCCGAGATGGCGAAGTCGGTTGTGGCGAGGTCGATCAGGCTTGTGCGAGAATCCGGCGTACCCGTGGGTCTGGTCTCGAACATGACCGACTACCTCTGCCCAGATTGTGGCAGCCGGCACCCACTGTTCCGTGGAAGCGGTCATCACCGACTCGCGAAGGAGACGCAACTGGAGATCTGGTCGGAGATCCCGTTCGACCCACGACTCGGGGAAGGCACCGACCGGGGTCGGCCCCTGGTGTTCGACGAACCACACGGCGAGGTCGCACGAGCCTTCACGCTCCTGGCCGATCGCCTGGAAGCGGTGACTCGTGCCGGCCCCCCCGAGCCTGAGGAGGCTACTCAGTGAAGTTCCTCTGCATCCCCTGCGACGAAGTGATGGAGTTCGCTGAGCGGCAGCTCCCCGGCGACGGCACGCTGGCAGCGGTCTTCACCTGCAGAGCGTGCCAACGTGAAATGGCCATGCTGACCAATCCCATGGAGACACAGCTCGTGAGCTCCATGGGGGTGAAGATCGGCGGCCGCGAGGTCCCCGCGCAGCCCATGGAAGTCACGCGCGGCACGCTACAGGGCGGAAGGGACGACGCCTTCGCCGCGTCACCGGAGTCCAGCGCGAACGCCCGGGCCCCCTCGGCGAGCGAGGGTTATTCGGGTCCTCCACCGGTCGAATGGAGTCCAGAGGCGGTGGAGCGACTCCAGCGCGTTCCCAGCTTCGTGAGAGGCATGGTGAAGCGCATCTACACGGAGTATGCCCGAGAGCGTCAGATCCGGACACTGACCCCCGAGATCATGGATACGGCACGGGCGGAGCTCGGTCTGGAGGGGATGTAGATGCCCCGACATCCAGCTGCTCTCGCCCTCAAGTACCGGCAGGCCGGTATGGTGTACCTCCACGTCGGGCTGCTCTATCTGTTCGCAGTATGGGCGATGGGGGGGGCTGGATTGATCGCCGCCGAGCGCGGACCGGTGTGGCTCTGGCTGATCATCGGGGTCGGGATCCTGACGGGCGTGTTCTGGGGGCTCTGGTCCTGGCAGCAGCCGCTCTTCGTGAAGGTGATCTGGGGCCTGCACGCACTGCGCTTGCCCGTGCTGATCGAGGGAGCCTTCTTCCCTGCTGCGGGAAGCCAGATCCCCTCCTCCTTCTACCTGACCGCTCTCGTCGTCGTGCTGGGTAACCTCGCCATGCTGGCCAGGGCCGCCTGGGACCTGTGAGCCCCTCGGCGCCCGCGGTCGAGGCGCGGGGCTTGGGGCTGACCTACCCTTCCGGACGGACGGGTCTCGAGCCTCTGGATCTCGAAATCGATCCTGGTGAGATCGTGGTCATCCTGGGACCGAACGGATCCGGGAAGAGCACGCTACTCAGGCTTCTCGCGACCGATCTGAGGCCCACGCGAGGATCCCTTACCCTGCTCGGTGATCCTGTCCGCGGTGGACTCTCGAGGTTGCGCCGAAAAATCGCGTTCGCCTCGGACACACCGGTCCATTTCGAGCCGCTCACGGGTGCCGAGAACGCGGAGATCTTCCAAAGCCTGGTCCCCCCCGACGAAGATGGCGATGGGTTCGCCGTCCGCGACCCCGTAGCGAGGCGACTCGAGCGGCTCCTCGCCGCCTTCGAGCTCGATCAGGCCTCCCAGGTTCCAGTCTCGGAGTATTCGTTCGGGATGCGACGAAAGCTCCTGCTCGTGGAGGCGCTTTCGCTTCGCACCCGCCTAGTCCTGCTCGACGAGCCTTCCGTTGGGTTGGATCCTGCGGGAGTCGATGCGCTTCGCGTGGAGATCGGGCGCCGCTCTGGGGAAGGTGCAGCCGTGATCATGGCGTCCAACGAGATCCGACAAGTCCCCTCGTGGGCCGAAAGGGTGCTGTTTCTCCACCGCGGACAGTTGATCGAAGACGCCCCGCTCCAACGGCTGCTCGGTGCTCTGAAAGGTCGTACTCGAATCGAGATCGACCTGCTCCGGTCTCTCGCGACGTCTCCAGTCGAGGAGCTGTCTGAGCTGTCCGGAGTAGAGCGAGTCAGGGTCGATCCCAACCGGATCGTCGTCGACAGCTCGGATGCAGGCCGGCCCCTTACCTCTTTGGTTGCCCTCCTGGTCAAGAGGGGCGGTCGGATCCGGGACATCCGAGTGCGCGAGCCGGGTCTGGGCGATCTCTTCCTGACGCTCACCGGTGTGCCGCTCGAGGAGACCCCGGAACCCCCGGGTGGCCAGGAGGGGGACACCCTTTGAGGCTCTCGATCTGGTCGCTCGAATGGCGTCTGGCGCTGCGACGACGAAGGCTCTTCGTTCTGAACCTGCTGATTCCGCTCGCGCTCGTTCTTCCGATCTCCACCGGTGGGGCTCCGGCGTATCACGCTTCGGCCACGTATACGGTGCTGTTCGTGCTCTTCGGAACGTTCGGCTCTGCGATCCCACTGCTGAGGGAGGGAGACGGCGGCCTACTCCGCCGAATCGTGCTGCGCGGAGTAGGCGAATCCAAGTTGATCGCAGAGCGAGTCTCGGCCAGCACCGCGCTCGACCTCGTCGAGCTCTTTCCAGCCCTGATCGTGATCATGGGCTTTGGCGGGGCCGGAGGTCGGACCTGGCTACTCGCGATTCCGGTTACGGTGCTCGGCCTACTGACCGCAAATCTGATCGGTGTCTGGGTGGCCGCCGTCGCACGCTCCATGGCGGAAGGTGCCCTGTTCGCGGCGGTTGCGGGGCTGTTTCTACTTCACGGTTCGGGGGTGTTTCGGACGCCGCGCCCCGGCACTTTCGGTGCCCAGCTCGAGCAGCTGCTCCCGTTCGCTCCGCTTCACGAGACGTTGTTCAGCGCCGCGGGAGGCGGCGGGCTTTCGCTCGGTTTCGAAGATCTCGTTCTGCCGGCCACCGCGGCGATGATCCTCTTTGTCGTGACCGTACTCGTCTCGCCGATTCTGATCGAGCGGATCACGGTTCCGGTAGGCTGAGCGCTTGGACGATCGGGGGCGGGCGAGGGCGCGAAAAACGCGGACCGAGAATTGTTGACAGTACATGACCCGCCGTTAATATATGCCCGTCATTTAATCTGAATTCGGGATTGGATCTGAAGCATATCTCGCGACTGTGAGTACGGACGGGCACCGGCCCGGGGAACTCCACTCTCGGCTCTAGACGGAGAGCCGGCAGGTACGGGCGCGAGAGGGCGAGAGAGTCTCGCCCCCTCCAGACTTGGTTGGCTTCGCGCTTCGGCTCGCTCCGGCACACAGGAGCAGGTCGGTGACATCGACAGACCTCGCGACCCCTGCGGAGGGGTCCGGGGCTGGGCGTGGTTCGGCCATCGGGTGCGGAGGGAGATGCCGCCGGAAGACCGAGGTGCAGATGTACCGAGAGATCTTCTTACCGGTCGACAATTCCACGCACTCGCAGTGGGCAGTCGAACGGGCGATCGAGATTTCCCACCGTTCAGAGGGACGGATCACTGGGAATCACGTGTACGCCGCCCGCCTTCACGACGTTCGGTTCAGGCAGCTTGAGACCGGGCTTCCAGCGCAGTTCCAAACCGACGCCGAGATCAAGCGTCAACGCAAGATCCACGACAAGCTGATCGAGAAGGGCCTCCAGCTCATCTCCGACTCGTTTCTCGACCAGACCGAGAAGCTGTGTGAGCAGGCCGGGGTCCCGCTGACCCGACAGCTGCTGGAGGGGATCAATTACGAGGAAATCATCCGGGAGGCCAACCGTGGGGCGGGGCGTCTTCCCAGCCTGATCGGGTTCGACCCGAACATCGCAGACAAGTACGACGGGGGCGAGAACGGGCGGAGCGACGTGAAGCTGGGCGATGATGGAAGGATCGTCGCCGAGGACGAGGATCTCGACGAGAAGCTGGCTGGGGAGAGCGGTCGAGAGTACGACCTCCTCACGATCGGAGCCCACGGGATCGGGCAGCAGCCCTACTCCCAGATGGGCGGCGTCGTGTCACGGGTGATCCGCAAGGTCGAGAAGGATACGCTCGTCGTGCGCACGGACCGGCCACTCGCCGAGGGTCGCTGGATGATCTGCATCGACGGATCCTCTTACTCCTACAAGGCGATGCGCGTGGCTCTGGAGATGGCCAGGGAGTACCGGG
>JAHEKL010000223.1 GCA_024638345.1 Gammaproteobacteria bacterium
CAGTTTCGTCGAAAATCGGCCTCCATCGCCCAACCGTCGAAGTCGTGTATCGCCCGGATGTCGGGGTCGAAGAGGAGCTCCCACCCCGCCCGGCGCAGGGCCTCCGACTGCAGACGGGACGAGAACGTCCCGATCCCCGTGGGCAACGGGCAGTCGAGGTACGCCTCCCTTCGGAAGGCGCAGTTGTTGATGGCGATGAACCGGGTCGGACCCGCTCGCCCGGGATCCACGTATGATCGGCCGAGCAGCGCACACGTGCGCACCAGGACGGAATCGCTGCGATACAGGGTAATGCCGCTGATCGCCGCAGCGGTCGGTCGTTCACGAAGGCCGCGAACCATGCGTCCAAGCCACGACCGATCGGGCTGGCAATCGGCGTCGAGAAGGGCCACGAATTCAGCCGTGGCGGTCTCCACGCCGCGATTCTTCAGCTCATAGGACGTGACCTCCGGAAAGAAGCAGAGCCTCGTTGAGGGCAGTGACTCCGTCAGGTCCGACGGGAGTTGCCCCCTGGAGCGCTCCGATTCGCAGACCAAGAATTCGGCTGGACCGCGAAAGTCCTGATCGGAGAGCGCGCTGAGTGCCCTCCGAATGTCAGACCAGCCCTCCGGACCTATCGCGCCGTGATCCGACACGATGACGACGGAGACAGATGGCAGTGGGTTCAAGGCTGCTCTCACGAGTGGGTCGTCCCACTTCGGACGGGCGTCGTCGCATTCACTCGGTCCCGATCTCCACCGTGGCGAGGCCTTCCAAAGAGGTTTGAATGAATAGGGCCTCGGGCGCGGCGTAGACTCCCCGGAGATCGAGTCGAACGATCTCTGCTGCCAGCCTCACGCCTGGCGCCAGCGGGCGATTCAAGCTCTCGAGGGCCATCGTTCGGGTTCGAGCGAGTTCGCCGCGGAGGGGCCAGCGGGCATAGCGTCGAACGCGTCGGGCGAACACCGGTGCCGCCAGCCAGACCGCGCCACGAACGAGCACGTTTCGAGTATCTGCGGAGAAGCGCAGATCGGAAACGGTAATCTCGCTTCCGGCCTCATCGAGTACGGGGCGGCCCTCGATGAGGAGGCGTCCCCGAACGGCACCAGCCACCCCCAGCTCCAAGGCCAATCTGCCTTCGCCGGCATCCAAGACGAGTACGTCCGTGATTCGGAGAGTCCGTCCGGCGATCCGGATTTCGAGCCCTCCCAGGTTCTCCTCCAGAAGCTGGGAAGCCGCAGGGTAGTCTAGGCGTGTTTCGACATGCGCCGTGAATCCCCGGTCGACGGTACCCTCTTCCAACGACAGGGGGGTGGAGGCCGTCAGGGTCGGTCGCTCTCCGAGGACCACTCTTGGTCGCGCCAGGAGGGAAAGACCAAACTCCAGGGCGTCCCCAGACAAGCCTTCGGACTCCACCGGGCCCGCCCGGACCGACAATGGGTCGAGGACGAGCCACACATTCGTGGCCAGAGGCGCGGGCTCTTGTAGTTGGAGCCAGGGCTCGTCCATCCTCGAGCGAACGTCGAGCGACGCGAGCAGGGAGTCCAGTCCCGCCGAGTGCGCTACGAGCTGCTCTCGCACCGCCCCGAGCGCGAGCTCCGTCACATCCAGCGAAAGCAGTGGAAACGAGACGCGGCAGCGGTCACGCGCTTCCTCCGTCGCAGGTTCGAGGGCCACGACTCGCACGTTGGATCGGATTCGCCACTCGGGATCGACGGAGATGGGGGTGCTCAGACTGACCCTGGCTCTCGGCCTGGCGTCAGAAGATCCTTGCGTCCCGCACGATGCCGTGATTTCGCCTCCGAACGGGGTTTCCAGCCAGGCCTGACCCTGGTATCGGACGACGGTGCTGATGTAGAGACGATCGTCTCTGGCTTCGAGGCGTAACTCATCTCGCTCCGCGCCGACGGCGTAGGTCAGCCGCGGGTTGTTGGAATCCACCTGCCGCTTCGAGGGATCCCCCAAGGATTCGGGGACAGCGACTTCGAGTTCTTGCTCGAGCCGCTCGAGCGAGTAGCGGACTTGGACGTTCAGGAAGGAAGGATCGAGCTCAGGGGGGCCGAACCGATTCCCCTGCCCATTTGGAGTGGGTTGATTTCGGCCATCCCGGAGCAGGAGGAAGGTCAGTGCCGCCCCCAGCGATAGGAGGACCAGCAGACCCAGGAGCAAGTGGGTCCTGCGGCGAGAGGACGTGGATTCGATCGAAGTCTGATTCAAGAAGATCGAACAGCTCGCGGGAAACATGCGTTCTTTGGAATCTCACATGAAGTCGCTTTTCCGGCCACGTCGCGTCCGGCCGATCTAGCTGCGCTCCTCACCTTCCGGGTTTGGCTCCCGGCCACTGACCGGCTCGGCGGCCCGAAGATGGTGGACAGCCCTCCAACCGTGATACGCAAAGCGGTCCATTCGCTTCATGGCTTCGATCTCGTTGCGGGCCGCATCCGGGCTGAGACCACCTACGGCAGTGCTCTGTAGTACGTTGGCACGGTGCTCCTTTCGAAGCCTCGCTAGCTCTACCGCCGCCTTGTCAATGACCTCCAGCGCGGGCAGCGCCTCTTCTCCAGGGCCGTCCGGCTCCAGAGCTGGAGACAGAATCTCCTGTCCACGAACGAACTCGGCGCTTTCGAAGATCCGCGTAGTGGATTCCAGGTCACCGAGCGGCTCGATGAATCGGTCGATGTGATCCAGCGCGTGCAGAACATTAAGGTGTCGATCATGGACTGCGGTTTCGGCGGGAGAGGTCCGCACGCTGGCCAGAAAGCGCCGTGTCTGAGCCAGCGCGTCCTGCGCAGGCTGGATCGCCACTTCGAACTCGGCCCGGCCCATCGGCACTTCCTTCCTGAGGAGACCGGCGCATCGGGCGAAAAGGAGTCGCGCGACCGATACAGCGCTCCTGCGCGCGGCCTCGACTGCGATCGGAGGTACCCTGGCCACACTCGGGTCCAGATGACGGGTGAGAACCGGTCCCTTTTCCCTGACGAGCCATTCCACCATGCGGGAGTAGGCACCCACGATCGGGAGAAGGAGACCGACCCCGAGGAGGTTGAACCCGCTGTGAAAGAACGCGATCGCGGTTGCGGGATCTCCCTCGCCCGATACGCGTACCGCCACCCCGAGCAGGAAAGGCAGGAGTGCCAGCGCGACCGCACCCGTGATCAAGTTGAACAGGATGTGGGCGACAGCCGTCCGGCGTGCGGGAACGGATCCTCCAACGGAGGCCAGGGCGGCGGTGACCGTGGTGCCCAGGTTCTGCCCGACCACCAGGAAGGCTGCCTGCTCAACGAGCAGCGTTCCGCTGTCCAGTGCGGTGAGCGTCGTGGCGACCGCGGCCGAGGAGGACTGCAGCAAGACGGTCATCGCCACGCCGAGGGCGACCAGAGTTGCACCGCCCCATCCCGATGGTGCCGGAAAGCTCGCGGGGTCGACTTGCTGAGCGAGCGCCTCCATCTGGGTCTGCAGGATTCCGATTCCCACGAAGATCAGTCCGAACCCGGCCACGACCATACCGATCTGTGCGGTACGACCTCGGAAGAACAGCCGGGTGAGCGCTCCCAGGCCAACCAACGGAAGTGCGAGCACCGGAAGACTCAGCTTCAGCCCCACGAGTGAAACCAGCCAACCGGTGCTCGTGGTCCCGAGGTTTGCCCCGAAGATGACCGCCACGGACTGTGGAAACGATAAGAGGCCCGCGCTCACGAAGCCGATCGTTGCAATAGTCGTCGCACTGGACGACTGGACGATTGCCGTGACGGCGGCTCCGGAAAGGAGTGCAGAAGACCGTGTCTGCGTGTAGCGTTGGAGACCTCCCCGAAGCGCGTCGCCGGCCACCGTCCTCAACCCCTCGGTAAGAACGATCATGCCGATGAGGAAGGTCCCTACGCCACCTAGGATTCCACCCAGATTCTGCCAAGCGACCTGCACTGGACCGCATCCTCCTCGCGTGAACGACAACTGCTCTGAGAGCCGCGCCTACAGGCAGGTCAGGCCCGTGAATCCCGGACCCAACCTAAAGCCGTCCCCCCCGCGTCACGAGCTTCTGCGTCGTGGTGCGGCGTCGGGGCGCGCAGCATCTCCGATGCGCGACTCTTTCTTGCTACCCGCCCGGCCGATCGGCCACCTTACGGTTGATCACCAACCGGACGAGCGAGTGGCCGATCCCTGCGAACTCAGGTCACCACGCGCTCGTCTGCAACTTCGCAGGAGGAAGCGGATGTCGCGCTCGCTCGCGCCGAAGCCCTTCTCGGTCATGCTTGCACGAACTCTCGTCGCGATCGCCTGGGTCCCCGTGGCGGTCCTGTCCGGTTGCGCCCGATCAGTCGAGGTCGCGGGAGACCTGGGGCCGCAGGCCTACTACCGCACGGGCTTTCCGATTCGCGACGTGTCGGAGGAGTTGGAGCGCGCCTCGGCATCTGCGGTCGAGATCCTGGTGCAGCACTCTTACGACACCTACGTGTTCGCCGAGCCAAACGCTCCTCGAATGAGCCAGCTTCGGGTTCCGGGCATGGATGTCCGGTCCCTTGCGGCGGACTCCATATCGGTTGCCGAGTCCACCACCTCCACGGGCGTGGTGATCGCTTCGCGACCGACCCGGCTCACGATCCTGACCACCCATCATGCGATTCAATTCCCCGATACGATCGTCCAGTACTTCGAGGCTGATGGCAGGGAGGTCGGCGTGGAGCCGGACGCGCGTGCCATTGAGCGGATCTCGATCAAG
>JAHEKL010000224.1:0-2692 GCA_024638345.1 Gammaproteobacteria bacterium
ACATTGCCGACCAGCTCCACGCCAGAACGGTCGCTTCGTCGACCAGGAGGAGATCGGAGCCCATCTCCCCGGGGAGGGTGCGGAGGATGGTCTCGAGTCCGCCTACCGTAACCCGTCGCACCTCATAAGGGGACTCGGGTCTCGCGCGGGATACGTACATTAGCGAGCGACCCCCGGCCTCCCACTGGTAGAGCCCTGGACGGCGAATCTCAGCGGCCTCGGCGACCTGTCGTGCCAATCCGGTCTCGACATCGACGATGTGAAGCGAGGTGGCACCACCTGACAGATAGGAAAGGTAGCGCCCATCGGGCGACCATCGCGGGGCTCCGCCATCTGGAGGCGACGCGACGGGTATCAGTCGACGTCCGGATCCGTCCGCCGCGACCAGCATGAGTTGGAAGCGATCTTCGACGTAGCTCAGGTAGGCGACGGTGGTCGCATCCGGGGACCAGACAGGGAATCGATCCTGCGCGTCGTCCGCACTCAACTGTCGTACCGATCCGTCGTCGAGATCCGTGATCTGGATCGCCCAATAGCTCGGGGTCCGAGCCGTCAGAAGCCGGGTGCCTACGCTTGCCCACCCGCCTGGCCGCTGCAGCCCCTCGGGGAAATCGAACCGAGCGAGCTCGAAGCCGTCCCGCGAGGCGACCCCGACCGGACGAACCAGATCGGAGGATCCCACCGGTATGTAGGCCAGAAACTCCTCCCTTGGGGATACGCCGAAGAAGTCGCTTGCCTCGACCAGGTCTTCGTTTTGTCCGCTCTCGACATCGAGACGGCTGACCGTTGTACGATCCCCCGTAGCGTAGTGGTGGTAGATGAAGCGGCCGTCGGGCGTCCAGTCGATCACGCGGGTGCCACCGCGGCCGCTGAAGAGGGTGCGCTCCGCTCCCCCCGTCGCTGGCACGACCACGATTCGTGGGGCTACGGTGTCCGAAGCGGGCGTTGCGGCAAACGCGATCGAGCCGTCGTCGGGTGAGAAGCGCGGTCCCCGGCCCTCCGCCAACGTCACCCGCCGCGCCGGCTCGACGGGTCTGCCGGCCAGTGTGTCGAACGGCATCGTCCAGACCTGGGTGCGCAAGCCGTCTTCACTGTTGCGCACAAAGGAGATCCCGTCGCCGCTCGACGACCAGGAATAGTCGCTGCCCTGTGCGGCCCCGAACGAGCTCCAAGTGCCGCTCTGGCGGTCGTAGAGTCTCAGCTCCCGAGGCTTTGCCCCGGCTTCATACAGTACGAACCGCCCATTCGGTGAGTCGGCTAGATTCCTGACGGGACCAGGCCCGAGAGACCCGATCTCCTCGATCCCGATCGATTGGGTCTGCCCCGCCTGTGCGAATAACTGGGGAGCAACCCAAAGGGCGAGCAGGGGCAAAATCGCAGCACGGAAGGGCCCCGAACGCATGGTGGCACGAGGACTTGTATCGGTCTGGGTCATTCTGGTCGGGCCACCCCGCGGCAGCTTGAGTTCCTCTCCTCCCGTGCGACACCCATGCCCGATCCGTCGGACGGCCGATCTCCGCGCGCCATCGGCCGATTCGGCCGGTCCAGATGCGTCATGTCCGGTCCCTTTGACACGGGTCGTTACGCATATTCCGGCGATCCGTTACGGTCCGGTCGCACCGGACGAAGAGGCAGTCGCACACGGACCGTCGTCCCAGCTCCCACCTCGCTCGATAGCGAGATGTCCCCGCCATGCGCCGAAACCACACGGTCACAGATGGCTAACCCAGACCCGGTACCGTCGGGTTTGGTCGTGAAGAACGGATCGAATGCTTGCTCCAGGACCTCCTGACTCATCCCGGTCCCATTGTCTTGGACGGACACAATGACTTCGGAATCTTCAGCAACGACTGTGAGCTCCACCGTTCCAGTTCCGGCGTCGACCGCGTCGACGGCGTTGAGTACGAGGTTCAAGAAGGTTTGCTCGAGTGCAGCCGCATCTCCCTGTATCCAGAGCCCCCCCGCCGGCTCGAGCCTCTGACGCAGGTCAACTTCCTTGGCTTCGAGGGCCGGTCCGGCGTGTGAGACGACGCTCGCGAGGAGAGGCTCAATTGGCAGGGGCACACGTTCGATTCCTCCGCTACGCACGATCCGACGGGCGCTGTCCACCGCGCGGTCCACTCGCTCTATGGCTTCGAGCGAGCGGCGAACGGCCTCCCTGGCGTCCGGTCGGTCGACGCGTTCCTCCAGCCCCTGCAGGTCGATGCGAAGCGCGCTCAACGGATTGCGGACCTCGTGGGCCAGGAAGCCGGCGAACCGACCCAACGTGGCGAGCGTCTCCTGCTGCGAGAGTGTCCGGAGGGTATCGCGCAAGCTGGAAGTCATCCGGTTGAAAGACCGGGAGACCTGCGCTACCTCATCGTTTCCTTCTTCCGGGACCGTCCGCTCCAGATCGCCCTGTGAGACAGCCTCGGTGGCGCTCGCTAGCCGCGTGAGCGAGCCGGTGAGTCTACCGGTCAGGAGGCTCACAGCACCGACCCCGACCGTCAGCACGGCGAGGAGTGCTAGAAACCCGTCCCGGGCCGCGCTCTGGAACGGTTCGGAGTACGGATCGAGCGGGGCGGCCGTGACCAAATCGATTTGTGGTGCCTCGAGGCGACGCGTTGCCGAGACCCAGGGCTCGTCCCGGAACGTGAAAGAGCCCTCCGCAAGGAGGCGGGGATCGAAGGGAGTCGCCACAAGCGGAGCGCCG
>JAHEKL010000224.1:2702-4661 GCA_024638345.1 Gammaproteobacteria bacterium
GATCAATAACGGTAATGACGGCACCGAGAGGCGCCGCCAACTCAACCCCCTCGGGAAGGAGTGAGTTGATGCGGACGTCGGCGTGAAGTGCACCCACAATTTGATTGGTCTCGGGGTCCACAATCGGGAACTGGACGGCGAGCGAGCGGGCAGTGGCAACCTCGGTGGTTCCCCTTGAGGACTCATCGGTCCCCGTCCCGGCGAGCGAAGGCAGCCTCCACCGATCGCGGCCCTCCTGATCTCGGATGACGACCCATCCCAGACCCGGTGCTATCTGGGGGAACACACGACTCAAGTAGTCCCGTGCGATCCCGTCCGCCGCCATGTCCGGACGGGCGAGTGCGCGTGACACCAGGTCGTTGCCCGCGAGGAGCAGAAGATCCGATCGACGGTAATCCCAGCTTGACTCGATGGACGCGGCGGCTCGATCGAGGGTCGACTCGAGCTGCTGGCGGAGGAGTCGCTCTCCGGACCCTCCCGCCGAACGGGTGAGCCACACACCCGTCGCACCAAGCGGAATAAACGCGCTGATAAGCGCTATCCACAGAAACTTCCGTCGAAGGGACAAGGCAGAGTCTGCTCCGAGTCGGATCCGTTGTGGACGAAAGGACTCCGAAGGCTTGGGGCGCATGCCGAGCGGCCGCAAGAGCAGCGGACCAGTCATTCGGGCCCGAAAGTCATCGGCCGGGCAGTGCACCCAGGCGGACGGCAATTCTCCCGGGCGCATCGGCTTCTTTTGCTTCTGTGCCTCGACTTGGGATCCAACCAGGGGTGCACAGGTGATGGACGGGGCCTTCGTGGTTGGCCCCCTGGAGCCTGCGCGGTCGGGGGTCTTGTGGGTCGGGCCCCCGGATCACGAGGTTGGCCTCGAGCAGAGCGAGAGCGGCCAGCGAGGTTCCGGGACCGCGTCTGCGGTCGGTTCTCTGCGGGGCGTCATCGCGATTATCCAGGGGCCAAGCACCGACGATTTGGGTAGAATGCGCGCCAAGCCCGAAAGTGGTTTCGACCTGTCTCGTAGCGTCCGCCGGGTTGTCATCCTGGCGTTCGCCGTCATCCAGCTGGTCCTCGTTGCTCGCATACTGCTCGACCTCGGGGTGGTGCCCGGCGAAGGTCGTTTGGGCGAACTGATCATGACCTCGAGCGACGTGTTGGCGGCGCCCGTTCGGCGGGTTGGATCGATGTTCGGGGGTGTATTCGGCACCCCACCCGGGGGGTCCGGGCTAAACGTGGCGATGCTCGTGGCCCTCGGCGGTTGGTCGATCGTCGAGGGGCTCGTCATGCGAGTCGTCCGCAAGTTCGATGAGATTTGATCCGCTCAGTCGTCCGTCAGCGATCGGCTGATCGGTACGGTCGATTCGGAGATTCGGGCTCGCGGGATGAGTATCCGCACGAGCTCGGGCAATACCGCGAGATGGCTTGCCTGGATCAGTTATAGCCTCGGCCGAGATGTCTTCCAGATCAACGTCGACTACTCGCTGGACTCATGAGGCCTTCGCGCCGCCGATCTCTAGCGCCTTGTCGACTTTGCTCTGAGACGCAGCTATCGGGCTCGAGCGGGTAGGAACGCTACGGATCAGGAGGTTGGGGATGGACGTCCGGTCGCTTCGCGATCCTCCGTCTGCTTCGCGACCGAATGCTCCCGGCGTATTACCTAACTAGTTGTTATACAAGGAGTTGGTGAGGCTCTCAGCCTTGGAGCGTCGAGAATCGAACCTCGAGCGGGAGATACTCTTCTCATGCAGTAGCCGGTCTGGAGGCCCGACGAGAATCCCGACGAGTTTGGAGCTCTTCTGGTATCCCGTGGGGAACGGGACCGGAGAATCCTCCACGCGGTCGCTGTCGCTCCCTTGCCGAATTCTCACGGGCGCATTCCCCAAACAGCTTGCAGGTAACGAGAATCTCCCAACCCAGCTTCCTTCCCGAGCCATGCACCAACGCCGTCTGCGAAGCTCAGACCTC
>JAHEKL010000225.1 GCA_024638345.1 Gammaproteobacteria bacterium
AGGGGCGTGTTCCGGAGGCGGGAAGGGATGTCGAGCCGTCCGCGGTCGACGCACCGGAGCGGTTCTGGTTCGCACTGAGACGGGCCGACGGGATCTCCCGCGAAGAGCTCGGCCCGCGCGGGATCGAGGTGGCCGAGCGTTGGAGAAGGGAAGGATTGGCGATGCACGACCCGAGCAGGGTCCGCCTGACCCCCAGGGGCTGGCTCAAGTTGGACGAGCTCTCCGCGGAGTTGGCCCGAGCGGACACGCCGGTCGAAGAACCCAGGGCAGGCCGCGGCGCGGCCCTTTCATGATGTCGGTAGGGAATCGGAGGCGGTGATGAGCGCCAACTCGACTCTCTCGGATCGCGAGAGACAGGTTCTCGAGGCGGTGATTCGGACCTATGTCGAGACCGCCGAGCCTGCGGGAAGTCGGAGCGTCACCCGTCGCTTCGATCTCGGGGTCTCGCCCGCGACAGTTCGGAACACCATGAGCGACCTGGAGGACAAGGGCTACCTCTTCCATCCCCACGCCTCTGCCGGAAGGATTCCCACCGATCTGGCCTACCGGCTGTTCGTGGAGCAGTTCATGCAGCCGACTCGCTTGACGAAGGAGGAGAAGTCACGGCTCGCATCGGAGCTGGACCTGGGCGGCGCATCGGCCGTCGAGCGGTTGGTCCGAAAGGCGACACGGGCGCTGGGACTGCTTTCTCAGGAGTTGGGGGTCGCAGCGGCACCCCGTCTTGCCACCGCGACGCTCGAGCGACTCGAGCTCGTCAAGGTCTCGTCTCAGAAGGTCCTGATGGTCGCAAGGGTCAGGGCGGGGGTGGTCCGCACGGTCTTCGTCGATCTGCCCTGTGAAGTCCCCGAGGACACCCTCGTCACGCTGACACTGCTCCTGAACGAGCGCCTCGCCGGTCTGACCCTGAGAGAGATCCGCGAGACCGTGGCGCTTCGGATCCGCGATGCGGCTCCGGAGGACGATCCGGCCGCGGAAGAGATCCTGAACATCTTCATGCATTCCGGAGGAGATCTGTTCGATTGGCCGGAGAGCGACCACTCGACGATTCACCTCGGTCACGCGAGCGTGCTGGCCTCTCAGCCGGAGTTCACGAGCGGCGAGCGCCTGAAGGAGTTGATGGAGCTGACGGAACAGACCGATCTGCTCGCGGGGGCACTCGGCAGCCGCTCCCACCGGCAAGGGATCCAGATCACGATCGGTGGAGAGAACCAGGACCAAGCGTTGTCGGACTTCACGCTCGTGACCGCGGAGTACCGAGTCGGTGGACTGAAGGGGGTGATTGGGGTGATCGGCCCGACGCGGATGCCCTACGAAAAGGTGTGTGCGATCGTCGAACACACGTCCTCCCTGGTTACCAAGATTCTGGAATGACGTCCGTGCCAACGGTTCGGTGAAGACCTCGACCGGACCTCAACGCACCACACCACCCGACAGGTGATGGCCGACTACTACGACATCCTCGGTGTGCCAAGGGACGCCGATCCCGAGCAGATCAAGAAGGCGTACCGTAGGCTTGCCATGGAGTACCACCCCGACCGGAACTCCGGCTCGGCCGATGCGGAGGAGCGCTTCAAGGAGCTCTCCGAGGCGTACGAGGTCCTGAAGGACCCCACCCGTCGTGCCCATTACGATCGATTCGGCAAGGAAGGCTTGAGTGGAGGAGGCTTCGGTGGCTTTCAGGGCGGCTTCGACCTCCACGACGCCATCGAGATCTTCATGCGGGACTTCGGCGGGGCCGGTGGATTCGAGGAGATCTTCGGTCGCCGCCGAGGCGGAGGCCGGAGGAGACCGGCCACGGGGGAAACGCTTCGTGTCCGTCTTCCGGTCTCCCTGAAGGAGGTCATCCGAGGTGCGAAGAAGACGATTCGAATCGCGCTCCTCGATTCCTGCCCGACCTGCAGTGGGTCGGGTTCGGACGACGAGGAAGGCCCGCAGACCTGTCCCACCTGCGAAGGAAGGGGCGAGGAGCGGATCGCTCAGCGGTCCGTCTTCGGGCAGTTCGTCTCAGTGGTCACCTGCCGGACTTGTGGAGGCGAGGGGTCGGTCATACGAAAGCCGTGCGGGACCTGTCACGCGGAAGGTCGAGTCCGGGACGAAAAAGAAGTCGAGGTCGAAGTGCCCGCCGGGGTGACGTCTGACAACTACATCACCTTGAAGGGTCGAGGGAACATAGGCCCGCGCGGGGGTCCGCGGGGCGACATCATGGTGCTTCTCGAGGTCGAGCAGGACGAGCGTTTCCGGCGCGAGGGAAAGCATCTGATCGTCGATCTCGTGGTCACGTTTGCGCAGGCCGCGCTGGGCGCCGAGATCGAGGCTCCGACGGTGGATGAGCCCGTCATGGTCGAGGTGCCTGCCGGAATACAGAGTGGACAGGTCGTGCGGGTACGGGGACACGGCTTTCCGGAGCTGGACGGGGGACGTCGAGGCGACCTGTTGGTCCGCGTCCGCGTCTGGACTCCAACGGACCTGTCTCCCGAGCAGCGTTCAGTGTTCGCACGGCTGCGGGAAGTGGAAGATGTCGCACCCAAGCGAGTGGATGAGCGCGAGAGCGGCTCGGGCGGCTTCTGGTCGAAGGTCCGCGAAGCGTTCAGCTCTCCCTGATTCCCAACCAAGGTGTCTCAGCGAGCCCCGGACCGATGGCTGGTGCTCGAGGCGGAAAGACCCCTCGACGACGAGCAAGCCGGGCTCCTGGTCGAAGGGCTGCTCTCGCTCTCGGGTCGCGGCGTGGAGGAGCAGGGGGGCAGGCTGATCGCCTACTTCGATCCCGTCCAAGGGGAACCGGCGGAGATCGTGCGTGCCATCCGGGATCGTTTTCGAGGAGAGGCTGGCGGTTCGGAGGTCCAAATCGCCTACCGATGGCAGGATCACCAGGACTGGGTGGGACACTGGAGGCGAGGTCTCCGACCCAGGCGTGTGGGCAGGAGGCTGCTGGTGAGCCCGACCTGGATCGACGCGCTCCAACGTCCTGGAGACCTCCTGATTCTGCTCGACCCCGGCATCGCTTTCGGCACCTCTGAGCATGCGTCGACCCGCGGGTGCCTGAGGCTCCTGGAGCAGCAGGTGGCGCCCGGCGAGCGGATCGTCGATGTGGGCGCCGGATCGGGGATCCTCTCGATCGCTGCGGCTCTGCTCGGTGCGAGTCGTGCCATCTCAGTCGACGTCGACCCGTGGGCATGCCGCTCGACGCGAGAGAACGCTGAGCTGAACGGCGTCGCCGATCGCGTCGAGGTGATCGAGGCCGACGTGGGAACCGATTTCGTGGAGGACGTTCGAGAGGTCGACGGAATCGTGGCCAACATCGAGCTCGGAGCGCTCACTCCGATGCTCGCGGGATTTCGGCTAGGCCTGCGCCCCGGAGGCTGGCTGATCCTCGGGGGGATCCAGGTGGATGAAGCGGAGCGTGTTTTGGGAGCGGCAGAGGGGGCCGGATTCGAACCCACGCGCAACGATATCGAGGACGGTTGGTGGAGCGGCGCTTTCAGTGCATCGTAGAGGAAGACGCGAACGAGACGGGAACCTCCGAGTCGCGAGCGTCGATCGGAGTGCCGAGAGCGACGAGCGTCTGTCTCTCTTCCGCCAGGATCCGACTCCACCAGGCCCACGAACTCATCGATCCCGGCTCCACGTTCGCAGAGAGCGCAATCAGGCTCCACTTGAGTCGCTCGTGGAGCGGGGCCATGGAGGCAGGGAGGCCCGTCCCACCTGCAAGGCACACTACCCACACCTTCGGGCCCATCTCGACCGGCCATCCCCGCTCTGGACGAGTCAGTACGCGAAACACCCTCGGGTGGGCGCGAAGACGCTCCAGGAGCCGCACACGACCTGGAAGCAGCCGGCTCTCACTCCCGAGCCGATCGTGCAGCTCATCCAGCGTGAGCGCCGCTCGGGGGTCACGCTTCATCAGCACCGCGGCGGATTCAGTGAGCGGGTCCCGTATAGCGTCCACGTGGCCTCCTGGAGCGCGGAACGACCTTGGTGTAGGAATCGTAAGCGAACAAGTGGGGCTGATCCATTTTTAATTGGGCATTTCGTCCCGTTTGGGACTCGAATTGGAGGAAGGCGTGCGAGAAACCGAGAAAGACACCTGTATCTTCTGCCGAATCGCGAGCGGTGAGATTCCGGCGAGCTTCGTCCACGAGGATGCCCAGGTGGTGGCCTTCGAGGACCTCAGCCCGCAGGCGCCGGAGCACACACTCATCATTCCCCGGAGACACGTGGTTTCGTTGGACGGCCTGGGAGATGACGATGGCGATCTGGTCGGGCAGCTGATTCTCGTCGCTCGCGATCTGGCTCGAAAGAAGGGGCTGGTCGAGGGTGGGTATCGGCTGGTCACGAACGTCGGGGAGGACGGGGGCCAGAGCGTTTCCCATCTCCATCTTCACCTGCTCGGAGGCAGACGCATGTCGTGGCCTCCAGGATGACCTCCAAGGCTCCAGATGGGCTCGTTGACCCCCCTGTCGGCCCCGGATAGGTTTGACTCCGGATTACCCCATCCACCCGGACGCGGGAAGGTTGTGGCGACGAGCCTCCAGACGGAACTCCGCAGCGCTCTCAATCAAGCTCGGAAGCAGCGCGACCGGCTTCGAACGGTTGTTTTCACCACCATCCTCTCAGAAGTCAGGAATCGTGAGATCAGCGCGGGTCGTGAAGCGGACGA
>JAHEKL010000021.1 GCA_024638345.1 Gammaproteobacteria bacterium
ACGGGGTGCGGGGCTACGAGCGGCGATACCTGCACGTCATGATGGCGGTCAACTCGGACGGCGAGCTCGTCGAGCATTGGCCCGAGCACAACGCGCTCTTCGACGTGCGTGGTGGACGCGGACCGCACAAGATCAAGATCAGCCCGTACGACCCGGACAAGCATATCTGGGTGATCGACGACAACCTCCATCAGATCCACAAATTCACCTACGACGGTGAGTTGGTGCTGACACACGGAGAGCAGCTGGTTCCTGGACGGGGCCCCAACAACTTCAACCGTCCGACGGACATCGCCTGGCTACCCGACGGCACCTATTTCATCAGTGACGGCTACGTCGGCACCCGCGTCGCGAAGTACGACGCCGACGACAATTTCATCATGGATTGGGGCCAGGAGCCGGTCGACCCGGCCAACCCGGGCCCGTACGAGTTCGATACCGTCCACGCGATCACGATCAGCGAGGACCGGCTGCTCTACGTCTCGGACCGGGCGCATGCGCGCATCCAGGTGTTCGACGAGAACGGCCAGTTCCAGTTCATGTTCCCGACGGGACCGCGCGGGGAGTCTCTGCCCTATGCGATCGAGGTCATGAACGATCCGTCCGGTGAAGAGTTCCTGTGGATCGCCGACGGCGGCACCGGTCGGATGCTGAAATACGACATGGAGGGGAACTACCTCTACGGGTGGGGCACCCCCGGCAATGAGTATGGTCACTTCAACGGGCCGCACTCGATCACGACGGATCAGGACGGAAACCTCTACATAGCCGAGGTCTTCGCCGGCCGGATCCAGAAGTTCGTCCCGAGGTCCGGTGCCGACCGGACCAAGCTGGTAGGTGAGCAGCTTCGGGTCGCCTGGTAGGCTTTCAGCGGCGTCGGTGAGACTGACGCCGACGTAAGACAATCATCGGGGGGTCCCGGTTCGACCGGGGCCCCCCGTCGGTATTCGCATCGACAGGAGAGTCGATTTGACAGATTCTCGCGAGCCCGCAGCCGATCGCGGGGCCGGGAGGATCGCCGAGGAGCGCGGCCACCTCCAAAAGAAGCTCCTGGAAGCCCTGCAGCCCGACTTCGAGATCGTGCGGCCACTGGGAAGTGGGCGAACCGCTCATTTATTCCTCGCCCGTGAGACCGCCCTCAAACGCCTCGTCGCCGTAAAGGTCCTCCGTCCCGAGATCGGGGAGGAGGAAACCGCGAGAGCGCGATTCGAGCGAGAAGCTCGCTCCCTCGCAGGAATCTCCAACCCGCGGGTTCCCGCGGTTCACCGGGTGGGCCGGCTCAACTCGGGGCTCCCCTACATGGTCGAGACCTACATCGAAGGCCGGACCCTGCGCGATCGGCTCGAGGCACTCGGCGCGATCCGGCCGGAGGAGGCACGTTCGATACTCGCGGACGTTGCTGCAGCCCTGTCCGCATCACACGCCAAGGGAGTGATCCATCGGGACCTCAGGCCGGGGAACGTCATGCTGGACCGCGACACGGGCCGAGCCTACCTGACCGACTTCGGACTCGCCACTGTCCGAGAGTCGGGCACCCAGGCGGACGCGCGGCTGACCCAGACAGGAGAGATCCTGGGGGATCCGCACTACGCCAGCCCCGAGCAGTTGAGGGGCGAGCCGGTCACGGCTCAGGCGGATGTCTACAGCCTCGGCGTCCTCGGTTACGAGATCCTGACCCTGACGAACCCCTTCGGATCCGGCTCGCGGCATGAGCTGTTCACGGCACATCTCAGAGGCGATCCCCAGGATCTCCCATGGGAGGTCAGCGTACTGGACCCCGAGCTCGGGAGCATCCTGAAGCGCTGTCTGCAAAAAGAGCCGAAGCGTCGGCCGAGGGCGGAGGAGGTTCGTCGAGCCCTGAGCAGCGAGGGCGCGGCGTCCGGAGAATCGTCGACTGGGAGTATTCTGGCACCCTTCCCGCGACTGGCTTCGTTCGTTTCGGAGCTGAAGCGGCGCCGGGTGTACCAGGTCGCGGCCGCGTATCTGGTCGGGGCGGTCTTCTTCATCGAGGTCTCGGGAAACATCCTGGAAGGACTGGGCGCGCCCGCGGCCCTCTACCAATCCTTGGTCCTCGCGATGCTTGCGGGCTTCCCTGCGGTCCTCATCCTCTCCTGGCTGTTCGACGTTACGGGTCGCGGGATCGAGCGGACCGAGCCGTCCGAGGGCAAGAGTGGACGAGCTCTCAAGATCGCGGGGCTCGTAAGCGCATCCGCCCTGGCGATCGCGGCCGGGTGGTGGTGGTTCTTGGTGCGTTGAGCGAGCCGAGCTCGTGCTTGGGGGAATCGAGCTACTCCAAAATGGTCCAGCTCGAGAAGTAGCCTACGACGAGGGCGGTCCCCGCAGGAAGGTTCTTCCCGTCCACTGGAACCCTGGCACCGAGACTCAGCATTCCGGGACCCAGCGAGTAAGAGGCCTTGGGCGTAATCTGGAGGATCGAACGCTCGGCGTTCGGAAGGGCCACGCCCTCGATCACCGGTGTCGTGACGCTCTTCATCCCCTCCACTATGAGCTGCAGGCCCACCGAACGAACGATCCCTCCGACCTGGGCGAGAAAGAAGGCCTCGTCCGCGAAGTCGCGTTGGGCGGCATCGTTCGGCTTGCGCCAGCGGTAACCGATCCAGCCGTTCGCGTACGCGTTGGTGGGCCAGAAGGAGTGACCCAGCTCCGCGATCACCTCCCAATCCGTCTGACCGTCGCCTAGCGGGATGACCTCGGAGTTCACCGCGAAGTCGCCGACCGATATCTTTGCGCCACCGCGGATTGCGAAGGGAAAGTCGAACCCCAGATAGCTCAGGGGGGCCGCCCGCAGGTAGAGATTGGTATCTCCGATTCCAGTGCGAAGCCGGTCGTCCCGGGCATCGTCGTAGCGGAGGCGATGATAGGGAACCTGCACCCACCCGTCGACTCCAGGAGCGAGGCCGGCTGCGAGGGTCAGAAAGACGGACGTGCTGACCGCATGCCCGTCGGCGAAGAAGTCTCTCACCCGACCGTCGAACTCGAAGGCCTCCCGCGTATCCAGGTGGTAGACGGAGACGTCGATCCAGCCACGACCGGGGCTCTCCACCCATTGTGCCCGCCCGATCACAGGGCAGGCTACGTGGAGCAGTCCAAGGAGGCCGAGGCCCAGGGCGCGTCTGCCTCCCCCGGGGATCACTGGTCGCCGCGGAGGACGGCACCCAACACCCGTCCCATCGAAGTAACGCGTCGGGCGGACGCCCGGCTCATGGTCCAACGATTCGAGCGACGCATGGTTCGCAGCAATCTCCCTTGGGTCGGCGGAGGCAGACGTCGCGACAGGTAGTCAGGAGGGGCCTCGAGGCGGTCAATGAGGGCTGCCGAGCCTGGACGGAAACCGCGTTCCCCGGACGGTCGCCATGAGCCATTGAGTGAATCCGCCACGGCCGGTCGGAGTTCCTGAGGGCCCTCCGCTCATCCGCCCGGGGGCCCAGCACGAAGAGATCGGCAATGGCGCGGGCTGTGGAGTCTCGCAGGCGGTCGCAGCCGGTCCGGGGCCTTGCGGGGTCCGCGGGGACAACCTACGGATTCCCCTCGCTCGGCGCACCGCGAGGCGGGACGCCGCAGGGATCCGCAGGATGCCCATCTACCGCGCACGACCAGGAACGGAGGAGAGCCCAGCGTGAACTCGAGTCGGGTCACAGAGACGGCGTCCGGACAATCGACCGAAATGGTGACGAAACACACGGGTCATCTCTTCCCGTGGGTGAAGCCCTACTACCGCGAGCCGATCGTCCTTTCCGATGCTGAGGGTGTCTGGGTTCGGGACCTGGAGGGCCGCGAGTATCTCGATTTCTTCGCTGGGATCCTCACAACCTCCATCGGCCACTGTCATCCGGACGTGACCTCAGCCGTCGAGGCTCAGCTCCACCGCATCGGACATACTTCCCCACTCTACGTGACCGAGCCGCAGGTGCTCGCCGCCGAGCAGCTCGCTCGTCTCGCACCCGGCGACCTACGCCGGTCCGCCTTCACGAACAGCGGTACTGAAGCGATCGAAACCGCGCTCGCGGCGGCCTGTATCTACACGGGGCGCAGCGAGATCATCGCCCTTCGCCAGGGCTACTCGGGGAGGAGCGCGCTCGCCACCAACCTGACCGGTCACGCGTCGTGGCGCCCGCTTCCGACGCAGGTGGCCGGAATCAAGCATGCGCGAGCCCCTTACACGTACCGGTCTCCGCTGGGCCCAGGGGCGGCCGAGGAAGAGCAGACTGACTTTTTCATCGACGATCTCGTGGACGTCATCGAATCGGCCACGGGTGGAAGGCCCGCAGCGCTTCTTGCAGAGACCATCCAGGGCGTGGGCGGCTTCATCGTCCCGCCTCGGGGCTATTTGTGGCGGGCAGCCGAAGTCATTCGCTCGTATGGAGGACTTCTCATCAGCGATGAGGTTCAGACCGGATTCGGTCGCACCGGCAAGGTCTGGTTCGGAATCGAGCACGCCGGCGTGGTTCCCGACATCATGGTGATGGCGAAGGGCATCGCGAACGGCTTCCCCGTGGGCGCCACGATCACCACCGACGAAATCGCCGAAGCATGGACCGGCCACTCGATCTCGACCTTTGGGGGCAACCCGATCAGCATGGCGGCCGCGGTCGCCACGATGACCGTGATGCAGCGGGAAGACGTCCGCACTCTCTGCGAGGCGCGCGGGGCTCAGGTACGAGTCGAGATGGAACGACTCTGCTCGGACTTCGACTGGATCGGCGAGGTCCGGGGGATGGGGCTGATGCAGGCGATGGAGATCGTCGACCACCCGGAAACTCGGAGGCCGGACGCGGCGCGGGCGCAGGCGCTTCTCGAAGCCGCCAGGGACGAAAATCTCCTCGTCGGGGTCGGTGGCCGATACGGACACGTGGTGCGAATGGGGCCGTCGATGCTCGTCACGGAGGAGGAGGTCGACGAAGCGATGGCTCGACTCGCGCGCGCCTGCCTCGCTGCGGACGACGCACTGTGATCGCCGGTCTTCCCTGGGATTCCTGGCTCCTACTGGCCGGCTCTGTCGGGGTGCCGCTGGTCATCGTGCTTCGATTCCATCGCGCCCACCGGAGTGGAAACACCGGGAGTCGGCGCCGGAGCGGAGGAGAGGACCACGAGCCATGATGGCCTCCGGCACGGTGATCGCCGTACTTCTGATCTACCTGCTGGTGCTCCTCGTCATCGGCTGGTGGGGGGGGAGGGAATCGGGAGAGATCGCCGGATACTACGTCGCGGGCAAGAAGCTTCCCTCCTGGGTCATCGCGTTCAGCTCGAACACGACGGGTGAGAGCGCTTGGCTCATGTTGGGCCTCACTGGGATGGGATATCTCGTAGGCGCCCACGCGTTCTGGGTGATTCTGGGTGAAGTGATGGGCGTGTGTCTGGCTTGGGTTCTGGTCGCCCGACCGTTCAAGGAGTACACGGATCGATACGACTCGATCACGGTTCCAGACTACCTCGAGGACCGCTTCCAGGACTCCGCCCACGTTCTTCGGATCGTGAGTGCCATCATCATCTTCAGCATGGCCGCCTTCTACGTGGCGGCGCAGCTGACGGCGTCCGGCCGCGCCTTCGAGTCATTCCTGGGAACCACTTACGAGGCCGGGGTCTTGATCGGTGCCGCGATCATCCTGTACTACACGACGATCGGAGGGTTCAAGGCCGTCGCGTACAGCGATCTCTTGCAGGGCGTCCTGATGGTGCTTTGTCTCCTCGTGCTGCCGGTCGTGGGCGTCAGGGCCGCCGGCGGCTGGACCGAGATGATGTCGGGCCTGCAAGAAGCCGATCCTGCCCTGTTGCGTCCTCTGGGCGAGTACGGGTTCAGCATCGCAGGTTGGGCGAGCGCCTTGGGCTTCGTAGCGATCGGGTTCGCCTTCCTGGGGTCGCCGCAGCTGCTGACACGCTTCATTTCGGGAAGGGATCAGGATGATATCACGGACGCGGGAGTCATCGCCGTGATCTGTGTGATCATCTTCGACCTTGGAGCCATCTTCGCCGGCATGGCGGGGAGAGTCGTATTCCCCGGGCTGGAGGATCCCGAGGCCATCTATCCCGTGATGGGCTCCGAGCTCTTTCCCGCGATCTTCACCGGAATCTTCCTGGTCGTCGTCCTTGCCGCCATCATGTCGACGGTCGACTCTCTCCTCATCCTCGCTTCGTCCGCGGTGGTCCGCGACGTGATCCAGAAGACGCTCGACCCTCCCTGGACCGAGCGGGTCTTCTCCATCTGGGGAAAGCTGACGACCGTGGTCGTCGGAGCCGCGGCCGTGGCCCTCGCTTTGCCCGAAGTGCGCGTCATCTTTTGGTTCGTGCTCTTCGCCTGGTCGGGGCTCGCGTCCGCGTTCACACCCGTCATTCTCTGCTCGCTGTTCTGGAAGAGGACGACCCGTGCGGGAGCGATCGCAGGCATGATCGCGGGCTTCGCCGGTGCCGTGAGTTGGGTCTTGTTCTTCAAGGCTCAGTTCTACGACCTATACGAGATGATCCCTGGGTTTGCCCTGGGCTTCATCACCACGATCGTTGTGAGTCTCGCGACGAAGCCTCCACGGGGCGCCGCGGAAGAGTTCCAATCCGTGTGGTCGGTGGTGGGGAGACCACTCGAGTCAGCCGTGTCGGACCGAGCCGCTCTAGCTCCGGGCACGAGCATTGGCGGAGGTCCACAACCGTGACGGCGATCGATGGCGCCGGAAGACCCACGGATGGACGCGTAGACCTATGAACCGGGGCTAGCCCGTTGCCGCACGACAACACCCGTATGGATGGAAAAGTCGCGCTCGTGACTGGAGGCAGCCGAGGGATCGGAGCCGCGATCGCTCGAGCCTTCGCGGCAGCGGGAGCCCGTGTCGTCATCACCCATCGGGATAGCGCGGGAGAGGCGGAGCGCACTCGAGCCGCTCTGGAGGGCAGCGGGCATCGTATCCTACAGGCATCTGTAGAAGACTCGGAAGCGATCTCGCGTGCGGCGTCCTCGGTCCACCAGACGGAAGGTCGGCTCGACGTCCTCGTGAACAATGCCGGAATCACCGCGGTGATCCCTCACGACGACCTCGATGCTCTGGACGACGATCTCTTCGACTCGATCCTTCGCACCAATGTGCGGGGCGCGTTCGCGATGGTGCGGTCTCTTCGCGGTCTGCTCGAGGAGGGAGAGGGCGGGCTGGTGATCAACGTGTCTTCTCTATCGGCCACTACCGCGGACGGAAGCAACGTCGCGTACAGCGCATCCAAGGCGGCGCTCGACAACATGACCAAGTCTCTGGCCAGAGCGCTGGCGCCTCGGATCCGGGTGGTCTCGATCGCCCCCGGCCTCGTGGACACCCGGTTCTCTCGGGACTGGGACCCCGCGATGCGTCAGGAGGTGATCGATCGCACTCCCTTGGGACGGCTCACGAGCCCAGACGAGGTCGCCGCGGTCGCCTTGGCCGCGGCCACGCTGCTCAGCTTCTCCACGGGGATGGTACTACCCGTCGATGGCGGGAGGCCCCTGGGCAACTGACGACCAGCGGTCGTTCCGGCGTTTCGACTGCCCAGGGGGCCGCCTCGGGTTCAGGCGGACTCCACCCAACAAGATTGGCGGTTTCCATTGTGCGCCGGGACAGCAGTCCGCACTCTGGTCGCGAGCCCCGGCCTGTGAGGGTGATGGCCCACGCGCGCGCGTCCGGATCCCACCTCTCGGAGAGGAAGAGAATGCGCGGAACAATCCTGACATTCGCCGTCTTTCTGATCGCCTCCCCCGGGTGCGCTCAGACCGCGGACGATCCGTTTTCGTCCCCGCTCTTCGAGAGCCGGGAGGCGATCGTGGTCGACTTCGCGGAGTTCGCGGTGATTCCCGACTCGGATGGCGAGCCACCCCGGATCATGCACCTGGCGAACGAGCCGGTCAGCGAGCGCCTGTTCGTGAACGACATGACGGGGCCCTTCTACACCGTCAGCTACGACGGTGGAACGGTGACGGCTTATCTCGACGTCGACGCCGACCGTTGGGGCGTCGGCGTGGAGTCCGGAAGCCGGGAGCGGGGCGTACAGAGCTTCGCCCTCCATCCGGAGTTCGGCCAAGTCGGCAGCCCCGGCTACGGCAAGCTCTACACCTGGACGGACACCGACAACACGGCTCCGACGCCCGACTTCGTCTCTGGCGACGGTCAGGATTCCCACGACACGGTCCTGCTCGAGTGGAGCGCGGACGATGCCGCCGCCGCGTCCTACGACGGAGGTCCGCCACGCGAGCTGATACGGTTCGAGCAGCCCTTCGGAAACCACAATGGCGGACAGATCGGATTCAATCCTCTGGCCCGGCCCGGTGACACCGATTACGGTCTGCTCTATGTAGGCATCGGAGACGGAGGCAGCGGGGGCGACCCCCTCAACCTCTCCCAGGATCTCGGGCGCGGCTTCGGTAAGATCTTTCGTATCGATCCCCTCGGATCGAACAGCGCGAACAGCCAGTACGGAATCCCGGTCGACAATCCGTTCGCCGGGGACGGTGATCCGAACACACTGGGGGAGATCTATGCCTACGGGGTCCGTAACCCCCAGCGATTCGCCTGGGATCCGGTCAACGGAAACATGTTCCTTGCCGACATCGGTCAGAACATCGTCGAGGAGCTCAGCATCGTGACCCGGGGAGCCAACCTCGGTTGGAACACTTGGGAGGGCAGCTTCCGGTTCATCAGCCGCCAGGCCGTGGATCTCACCGACCAGCGCGGTGATCCCTCGGTCACCTTCCCGGTAGCGGAGTACGGGCAGCTGGATCCCCTGCTCCAGCCCAGCTCGGCAGCCTCGGGCGTGCACGTGTACCGAGACGGCGACATTCCTCAGCTCGAGGGCCTCGTTCTGTTCACCGACCTTCCCAGCGGTGAGATCCTCTACATCGACGCCGATGATCTTCCGAACGGAGGTCAGGCACCCATCGGGCGTGTGCTTCTCGACGACGAGGGGGTGGCGAAGACCGTTTTGGAAATCGTTCGGGAGAAGAACGCGGACCAGGGAAGGCCACCGGCCACGCGGGTCGACCTGCATCTCGCGGCCGGTCCGAACGGCGAGGTCCTCCTCCTCAACAAACATGACGGCGTCGTGCGCATGCTGGTTCCGGACGAGGACCGCTGAGCACGACCTCGGACGGGGCGGAGCTTGCGATGGCCGGGAGCCTGACCACGATGGTCGACGGATCGGCGTTCGGGCCCCGCTCAGCAGACGCTTCCGAGCACTCCACCACCACCACAATAGGTCGTGTCCTGAAGCTGAATCCGTAGCCCGTCCGGGTCGGTGAAGTAGAGTTCGGGAGTGCCGCCCGGCGCGCCTCCCCGATTGGGCATTCGCATGCTCACGAAAGAGGTGAGCGGCACGTTCGCACCCTCTCCTTCCGCCCGCGGACGAATCCCATAGTCGGCCAGAGTCGAAAGGAGGGCGTCGGTTTCGTATCCTTCCACCGTCAGGCACACGTGGTTGATGGTGCCCCTCGGAGGTGCGCCAGCGGGGGTGTTCGCCCCTCCTCCGGTGAACATCAGGAACTGCGGCCCGCCTGCGTCGATGTCGATGGCCGCGGCTGCAGCCTGGTACACCTGGATCCCGATCCCGAAGATCTCCTGGTAGAACTGGTTCGCCCGGTCCGGATCCGAAACGTTGCTCGTGAAATGGTTCAGATCCAGCACCGGGATGAGCCCCGGACCTGGGGCCGGCTCGGCAGCGCCGCATGAGCTTCCCAGTGGACCTCCACCGCCACAGTGGTCGCGACCCACGATTTGAATCACGATCCCATGCGGATCCCCCAGGTATAGCTCCGTCGTCCCGCCCGACGCGCCCCCGGCGTCCGGTCCGCGGGTCGCGGTCCACACCCGCATGCTCTTGTCGGGCGGAGTCACGGCCCCCGCCGACCGAATCCCGAACTCGGAGAGTGACTCGATGATTCGCTCGAC
The DNA here is from genome assembly GCA_024638345.1 of Gammaproteobacteria bacterium. Classification (GTDB taxonomy): domain Bacteria; phylum Gemmatimonadota; class Gemmatimonadetes; order Longimicrobiales; family Gaopeijiaceae; genus JAAXGI01. Next base: position 9,909 of record JAHEKL010000021.1, read on the forward strand.
GTCGAAGTCGCCTACAGCGATCCCCATCCGAGTGATGCCCGGAGCTTCCGCCCCGGCGGGCTGAATCGCCATGAACTGAGGGCCGTCCCCGATCCGCAGGACGAAGGACGAGCCTTGCCTCGCCTGGATCGGCATTCCGAGAAGTCCCTGATAGAACTCCACGGAGCGCTGGGGATCGGATACTCCCAAGACCACGTGATTCAAGCCCAAGGCGGAGAGCCTTCGTCGTCCGCTGCGAGCCATCAGGCGCGGGACCGCCGCCACCACCGGGAGCGAAGCGAGAAAGCTCCGGCGATCGATTGGGTGTCTCATGGGTTTTCCTCCGTCCGTACTGGAGGTGATGGAGACCTCGAACTCGTCCCCTGGATCGGTTGCGCGATCACCGAGCCTCAGACCCAGCCCACCACCCAGAGCACGTAAACCGTGGCCATCGCGAACACACCGTTCACGAGCGTGACGCCTCCATAGGAGATGAGCGCGGAGCGCAGAGGCATCCGAGACAGGGAGGTGCACACCCAGAAATAACTCGAGTTGACGTACTTGACGATGATCGACCCCGCCGCGCCCGCAAGCATCGTGGCCTCCGGCGAGAGTCCCAGAGTGCCCATCATGGGGGCTGCGATCGATGCGGCTGTGATCACCCCGACAGTAGTGGAACCAGTGATCATGTTTCCCACGATCCCCAGGACGAAGGGGAGAAAGATCGGCGGTAGTCCCGTCGCGGCTACCGCGTTCGCGATCGCTTCTACGGCCGGGGTTTCTCGCAGAATCTGACTGAGTGATCCGCCCAGACCGGTCACCATGATGATCATGGCCGATGCGCGCAGCCCCTCCTCGACCCACTCCCCAGTCCGTGCTTTGGCGTGCTCGGTCTTGGTGTTTCGATACGCCAGTAGCACCCCTATGCCCAGAGCGACGACAGGCCACCCCAGGTAGAGCAGGGCGGCGTTCACGATGTGCTCCTCGGGGAGGGTCAGCCCGGCCACGCTCTGACCACCGATGAGAACCAGCGGAATCAGGATAGGCGCGTAAGCCTTCCAGGTGGTGGGCAGCTCGGATTCGCGACCCTGGTCGACGAACGAGCCGCCGACGAACTCGTCAGAGGGGGGGGAGTCGATCCGCGGACCGGCGAACAGGGCAAAGACCCATCCGGCTAGCGAGCCGATCAGACATGCGATGGACCCGAACAGGATCACCGTCCCCAGATCGGCCCCTACCAGAGCGACGGCGGCCAGGGGACCGGGAGTCGGTGGGACCATCGCATGCGTGAGCTGCATGGCACCCACCAGCCCCGTGGACATCACGCTCATGTTCACCCCGGTCTGAAGCGCGGCGGAATGCACCAGGGGATTCAAGATCACGTACCCGACGTCCGAGAAGATCGCCACGCCGATTATGAAACCGCTCAGCGTGAGAGCGAGGGGGGTCCGTTTCTCGCCGACCCACCGGACCATCGTCGCCGTGATCTTCTCGACCGCTCCCGTGTGCTTGAGCGCCTCCGCCAAGATCGATCCCAGCACGATGATCACGGCGATACTCTGGATCGTGTTTCCGAAGCCCTGCTCGAACGCGGAGATGAAGAGCGCGCGATCCACACCTGGAAGCAGCGCGAAGAGGAGGATGGGCACGAGAAGGGCGATGAAAACGTGCCATTTGTAAGCGGTGATGGCCAAGAAGAGCAGGGCCACGACCGCGAGGAGCCCGGCCAGTGCGACGAAGATGCTCTCGGTGATCACGGAGTCATCACCGCCGAGCGAACGATGTCGATCGGGTGCCTGGCGACGCGGCCGCCTCCGTGCGCGATCTGCTGTCGACAGGAAACCCCGGTCGCCGCGATGAGCGTACCCGGATCGGCTGCTTTCACTGCTGGGAAGAGACGGTGACTACCCACGTTCATCGACAGATCGTAGTGCTCGCGCTCGAAGCCGAAGGACCCGGCCATTCCGCAGCACCCGGCGTCCAGAACCTCGACGTCCGCCCCCGGAATCGCCTGGAGTAGCCGGATACTCCCCTTCTGCGCACCCGCAGCCTTTTGGTGACAGTGGCCATGGAACAGGATCCTGGAGCCGGCCGCGGAGCTCGTGGGATCGACGCTGAGGGAACCGTCCTCGAGCGCATCGGCGAGTAGTTCGTCCGCCAGTCGGGCCTGGCGGGCGATGGCCTCCGCGCCCTCCAGGTTCTCCGGCCTCAGAGTCAGGAGTTCGTCCTTCAAGGTCAACACGCAGGACGGCTCGCATCCTACGATCGGGATGCCGGCCCGGGCCGTCGGTGCCAGTCGCTCGATGAGCCGACCCTGGGTCTCCCTGGCCTCTCGCAGGAGCCCCTTGGAGATCAGCGCTCGCCCACAGCATACGTCGTCTGCGAGCGAAACGTCCCACCCCGCGGACTCCAACAGCTCGATCGCCGCTCTCCCGATCTCCGGCTCCGTGAAGCTACTGAAGGAGTCGGCCAGGAAGACCAGTGATCTGCGCGAACGCACAGGGCCGGCGCCACCGGCCGCACCGTTCGGGGATGAGAAGCTCGATTCGGCAGGGCTTGGTCGAGAGGCCCTGGCTCGGCGCACGAACCATTTCGGCAGCGTGTCCCTTGTGAACCTGGGCAGAGGCCGACGTCGGTCGATTCCCAGGACACGCTCCATCAGGGCCCGTACAAAGCCGATCGACGCCGGAAGATTGGAGAGCGGAGCGAACGCGGACCCCCATCGGTTCAGCGCGCGCGCGTGCCCGAAGAGCCGAGTCCGGAAGGGCACTCCGTGCTTCTCGTAATAGTGGGCCAGCGTCTCCGACTTCATGGCCGCCATGTCGACTGCGAGGGGGCACTCGGTCTGGCAGGCCTTACACTCCAGACACAGGTCCAGGATCTCGTGGATCCGTGGGTCGGCGAGCGCTTCCGCCGGGTCGTTCGCTGACAGGGCCCGGACGAGTGCATTCGCACGGCCTCGCGTAGAGTGCTCTTCGTCGCGCGTCGCCATGTACGACGGGCACATCACACCGCCGGCTCCCGGGGATTTCCGGCAGGCTCCAATTCGCATGCACCGGTTCGCGGCCCCCCTCATCCCATCCTCGAAGTCGAAGTGGAAGTGGGTCTCCAGAGCCGGGGCGGCGCCCAGTGCAGGCTCTCTGAGGTGCTCGGTCATGGCTGGTCCGGACACTTTCTTGCCAGGGTTCAGACGGTGGTCCGGATCGAAGATGCGCTTCACCTCGACCATGGCCGAGTAGAACTCGTCGCCGAAGAAGCGTCGGTTGAACTCCCCGCGGGCCAGGCCGTCACCGTGCTCGCTGCTGTTCATCCCACCGAACTTCTGAACGAGCACGAGCACTTGCTCGGCCACGTCCCTCATTTTCTCCACCTCGCCAGGACGGGTCAGGTCCATGAACGGCCGAATGTGAAGGGTCCCGGCCGACGCGTGACCGTAGAAGCCGGCTCGCAGCCCGTGCTCGTCCAGAATACCGGCGAACTCCCGCGTGAACTCCGCCAGGCGGAGAGGGTCGACCGCGGTATCCTCCACGAACGCCAACGAGCGCTCCCGTCCGTGTCCGTCATTCAAGAGGAGCCCCTGGCCGGCCTTTCGAAGCTCCCGGAAGCCCTTCTGCTCCTTGGGGGTCGGCGCGGTCACCAGTGCGTACCCGTGACCTCCGCTAGACCAGGCTTCGCGCAGCCTCTCCATGGCCGCCCCGGCCTCCTCTGGGGAATCCCCATAAAACTCGACCCAGAGGATCGCTCCTGGATTCCCCTCCAGGTGGCTAGTTAGGTGCGCGTGCACGGGCGACTTGCGCGCGAGGTCGAGGATCATTCGATCGACCAGCTCCACAGCGGTCGCTCCGAGCTCCATGGCGATCGGAGCCGCCTCGATGGCCGCGGAGATCGAATCGAAGTGCCCGACCAAGGCCGCGATCGCGCTTGGGCGGGGCACGAGCCGCACCTTGGCTTCTACGGTAATCGCCAGCGTGCCCTCCGATCCGACGACCAGCTTCGAAAGATCGAACCGACCCGCCTCGGGAAGCATCCGCTCGAGGCGGTACCCCCCCGATCGCCGCCAATGCTCTGGAACGGCACTCCGGATGACATCCGCGCGTTCCGCGATCAGGGCCGGGATTTCTCGATACAGCGCTCCCTCCAGCCCCGGCACGGCGCTCCTTCTCGCGATCTCGTCCGGCTCGACCGCGTGGAGCCGCGCGACGCTCCCGTCCGAAAGCACGGTGGTCAACTCTTCGACGTGGTCGATCGTCATCCCGTAGCGGGCGGATCGGGACCCGCACGAGTTGTTTCCGATCATCCCACCGATCGTGGCTCGGTTACCTGTCGACGTGTCCGGTGCGAACAGGAGCCCATGGACCCCGCTGGCCCGGTTCAGATCGTCCTGGACCAAGCCGGGCTGAACCACGGCGAATCGCTCTTCGGGATCGAGCTCGATCACACGATTCATGTGCTTCGAGAAATCCAACACGAGCGCGTGCCCCTCGGTCTGCCCCGCCAGACTCGTCCCGCCCCCGCGAGGCAGCACCGGTATGTCGAACTGTCTCGCCGTCTCCACCGCAGCGATGACATCGTCGACGTCCGAGGGGAAGACGACCCCGATGGGCTCGATCGAGTACATGCTCGCATCGGTGGAGAAGAGATGTCGGGAATATGAATCGAAGCGGACTTCGCCCTTGAGCTCACGGCGGAGAGCTGCCTCGATCTCCGACGAAGAGGCCTGGTTGGTAGGGGACCGGACGGGTGTCGCCACGGGAAGCGTCGTACGGCTCACGGACGTCGCCTCCTCGGGGCCCGCACGTTTCTTGACACTCGTCCCGGCCCGCTTCTACTGTCAGGCTCTCCCCTCCCGGCGACAACCGTCGCTCGGGCTACTGCGTCATTCGGACCCGGACCCTCATGTCGAGACCCCCGACGGGCTGGCACTTCCTTCAGATCCCCGGCCCCTCGAACGTGCCGGAGCGGATCCTTCGAGCGATGGCTCGCCCCACGATCGACCATCGGGGGCCGGAGTTCTCCGAAATGGCGCTCGAGGTCTTGAGCGGCCTCCGATGGCTGGTCGGTACGGACGGGCCCGTGATCATCTACCCCTCGTCGGGCACGGGCGCTTGGGAGGCTGCGCTCGTCAATACGCTGAGCCCCGGGGACCGTGTCCTGATGTTCGAGACCGGTCACTTCGGGGTGGAGTGGGCCGAGGTAGCCCAGCGATTGGGCCTCGCCGTGGAGTTGGTTCCCGGAGACTGGCGACACGGAGTCGATCCCGACGTGGTGGAGGAGCGCCTGGCGGCGGATGAGCCCCCAACGTACAAGGCGATCGCGGTCCTGCACAACGAGACCTCGACGGGTGTGGTCAGTCGAATTCCGGAGATTCGCCGGGCCATCGATCGCGTCGGTCATCCAGGCCTGCTGATGGTCGACACGATCTCGTCGCTCGGGTCCGTGGAATACCGGCACGACGAGTGGGGTGTAGACGTGACCGTGGCGGCATCGCAGAAGGGCCTGATGCTTCCGCCAGGCCTGGCGTTCACTGGAGTCAGCGCCAAAGCCATCCAGGCCTCTCGGACCGCCAGTCTTCCCCGCTCCTATTGGGAGTGGGAGAGGATGATCGCACAGAACGAGAAGGGTTTCTTCCCGTTCACCCCCGCCACCAACCTGCTCTATGGGCTCCGTGAGTCGCTCGAGATGTTCCGGGCAGCGGGACTCGAAAGCATCTTCGCGCGCCACACGCGGCACGGTGCGGCGACGAGGGCCGCGGTGCAGACCTGGGGGCTGGAGGTCCAGTGCCAATGCCCAGAGGAATACAGCGGGGTACTCACGGGTATCCAGGTGCCCGAAGGCCACGACGCGGATGCGTTCCGTGCGTTCGCGCTGAAGCGCTTCGACCTCTCACTCGGGACCGGGCTCGGGAAGCTCAAGGGGAAGATGTTTCGTGTCGGTCACCTCGGGGACTTCAACGATCTCATGCTGATCGCCACCCTGGCCGGTGTCGAATCGGGGCTCGCGTTATCGGGCATTCCGATCCGGCGTGGCGGTGTCGCCGCAGCGCTCGAGCACTTGGAGGCGTAGCGCCGGCGACGTCCAGTCGAGATCTGAGCTCGAGACTCGCCGACTCTCTCTGACCGTTCGATGAAGACCCTGCTCCTTCGCGCTTCGATCGCTGTCGTGGTGCTCGCCGGCGCCGTCGCCGCTGTGATGCTGGTCCGAAGCGCAATGGTGCGAACCGAGCCGCTGCCCCAGGTGCAAGCCTACCCGTTCCAATTCGACGAGCCCGGCGCTCCCGAACGAATGGCCGGCGCGCTCCGTTTCCCGACCGTCTTCCGCCCAGTGGCCCCGGTGATGCCGTCGACCGAGGAGGGAGCGCTCGATCGTGCGCTGGCTGCAAGCACCGACGCCGCGCCCACGAGTGGGTCGACCGGGGCGTGGCTCTCGCTCCACGAATACCTGGCGCGGAGCTTCCCGCGCGTCCATCGGACACTCGATCGAGAGGTGGTCCACGGACTTTCTCTCCTGTATCACTGGCAGGGTACCGATCCAGACCTCGACCCCATTCTCCTGACCGCCCACATGGACGTCGTGGCCGGGAGCGACCCGTCCGGTCGAGCGGAAACGGCGGATTGGAGTTATCCGCCGTTCTCAGGCGCGATCGAGGGCGGCTACGTCTGGGGGCGCGGCGCCATCGACAGCAAGGGTCCACTGATGGCGATCATGGAGGCTGTCGAGGGTCTCCTGGCCAGTGGATTCGTACCCCGACGCAGTGTCCTGCTCGCGTTCGGGCACGATGGAGAGTCCGACGGCGAGGGCGTGAATCGTATCGTCGAGCTCCTGTCGCGAGAACGGACTCGTCCGGTTTGGGTCCTGGGTGAGGGATCATACCTTCTGTCGGGACTGATGCCCGGTATCCGGGATCCGATCGCGATGGTCGGGGTCGCTCCGAAGACGGGGCTCGACCTGCGATTGATCGCCAGGGCCGAGGCCGGAAGTCGGTCCATCCCGCCGCGGGACACCGCGTTCGGCGCGCTGTCCGAAGCGATCGCCCGGGTCGAGGACGAGGCCTTTCCGGTCGAGATCAGGGGCCCGGCGGACGAGCTCCTCCTCACGCTCCGCGGGAGAATGGATCCAGGCACGCGCCTGCTGGTGGCGAACCTCTGGCTCTTGCGAGCCCCGCTCGGCCGAGCGCTCACCGAGAGTCCGATCCTGAACTCGAACCTGCGCTCGACGGCGGTGACCACTCGGATCCAGCCTCCGGGATTCGATGAGCAGCTGCCCGCAGAAGCCGCGGCGCACTTTCATGTCAGGCTGGCTCCTTGGGACACGCCGGAGTCGGTCCTGGAGCGGGTCAGGTCGGCAGTAGCGGAGCTCCCGATCGAGGTCGCGGCGGTGCCGTCAGACGAGGCTTGGACGCCTCCACCGGCCGCTTCGAGAACGGATTCGGAGGGGTTTCGTGTGATTCGCGAGGCGGTCCACGCGTCCTTCCCCGACGTCGTCGGGGTCGTGCCGGGACTCGCGCCGCGCGACACGGACACCTGGCAGTTCGGCGCCCTGTCCGACGCCGTCTATGGCTTCGCGCCCTTTCGTGTGGACGAGTCGTCACTTCCGATGCTCCACGGCGTGAACGAGCGCGTGCGAATCAGCGTCTACCTCGGGGCCGTCCGGTTCTATGCGGACCTGATCCGGCGCGGAGCTGAGTGAGCGATCCCATGGCCTCCAGCGGCACGCAATCATCCGTCGGTACGAGCTCTGGCCGAAACCGCGCCGCCTGGATCATCGGGCTCGTCGTTGCAACGCTCGCGGTCTCGTTCGTGCTCCTCTCCCTCCGCCAGCCCGAGCTGCCCACTTTCCCGCCCTCATCGATGTCTCCGACTCCAGCCGGGACCCGGCTCGTGGGTCCGCGAACCTACACGATCGACGCCCGAGCCTCGGATGTGTGGCTCTACTTCTCCTTTTCCCAGGGCAGCCTGATCACTGAACCGGCGCCGTTGGAGTGGGACGTCGCGTTCAGGCGCTTTCAGGTGCTCGTGAACGGAGGCGAGGCCTTCCCAGGAGAAGGTGGGGTGATCAACCTCGGCGCGGTGGACTTCGACTCCCTGACCGTGCTTCCCGAGCGCGGGTACCAGGGAACCGAGGTCTTCCGGGGCGACTCGATAAGCGCGCCGATCGAGGGTTGGTACAACTACTCATTCTTCACGCACCTGCTCAGCCCTCGGAGCACCGTGTATGCGATTCGCACGGCCGACGGGCGTTACGCCAAGCTCCGGTTCTTGGGCTACTACTGTCCGGGGGCCCGGCCCGGGTGCGTCACTTTCGAGTACGTGTTCCAGGGAGCAGGCGGGCCCCGACTCGCCGACCCCACCTGAGTCGTTCTTCGTTCCGGCGCTCCCCTTGCCCGCTGGGCGAAGGGAGAGACAGGTTCATCGCCGTAGACCCCGAGCCCGAAAGGAGCGCTGGCCACTTGACGGACGTGCACGAGCACACAGTCCGCGATCTCATCGTGAAGATCGATCGGTTGATCTGTGTCGGTTTCGGCGATTGCATCGAGGCCAGCCCCGACGCGTTCGAGCTCGATGAAGAGGGGATCGCAGTGTTGAAGGAAACCGTGGCGTCCGTCTCCGCCGAGGAGCTGATCGCTTCGTGCGAAAGCTGTCCGGTAGATGCCCTCATGGTCTTCGACTCGGACGGCGAACAGCTCGTGCCCTAGATCGGTTCTGGGTCTCGGACCGGCTCGCCCGAGGCAACGGGGGAATATGACCGTCAGGAAGTTCCGCACGTACCGCGAGGTTGAACACGAGACCGGCTCCGAACTCCTGGAGCAGGTTTTGGATCAGCGTGAGAGGCTCCTCGAGCGTCTGGGGCGAATCGGCGCCGTCGTACCGATCGCCAGTGGGAAGGGGGGCGTCGGGA
>JAHEKL010000226.1 GCA_024638345.1 Gammaproteobacteria bacterium
GCCTCGAGGGCGGCCAGCGCCTCGTAGGCCAACTCGTGGAAGGGCCTGGGCGGCGCCCGGCGGACGACGGGAGCGGGCTTGTCGTCGGTGGCTCGCCGCGCCCACCACCACCGCAGGGCTCCGAGGACAAGGACGACGAGGAATAGCCACAGCAGCAGACGCCCCCAGCTGCGGGCCAAAGCCACCGGACCCTTGATGTCGCGGATGTCGCCCGACTCATCCAGCCCCACGCTCACCACCCCGATCCTGAAAGGGCTGGTGCGGAGAACCGTGTCGGCGCCTGCGGAGTCCCGGACCACGACGGCCAGTGAGGGCAGGTCCAACTCCCCGAGCTCAAAGCTGGTCACGGTAAGCGTTGCCACTGTGCGAAGCTCGGTCCCGCTTCTCCTGGGATTCTCCAATCCGACTTCCAGGATCTCGAAAGGCGCCAGGGAGAGAGAATCGGGCAGAACGACCGTCGTGCCCTGGGGGTGATCCACCTGGAGGCTCATGCGCACGGGATCCCCGACGTGGATCTCGGTCGTGTCCACCAGTGCCGTGAGAGACGCCTCCTGGGCAGCCGTCCCCACGGGCAGCCACACAGGGACGAGGAGGACGAGGGCACCCCACTTCCCCCGGGGACGCACCTGGCCCGGCCGGTGCTTCGGCACGCGGTAGCTCACGCCCTCAACCTCCGGGCCCGGTCCTCGAAGAACCGCCGAAGCGATCGCTCGTAGGGGACGCCTGTGCGGACATCGATCCGGTCGATCCGCGCACGCCGAAGAAGCTCCGTCAACCGTCGCTGATGCCGCTCCCTTTCCTCGCCGTACCTCACCTGGAAGGCCCGACTCGAGGTGTTCACCACGAGCCGACGGCCCGTTTCCGGGTCCTCGAATTCGACCAGACCCATGGGGGGGAGCACGTCTTCTCTCTCGTCGGTCACCCGAACGGCCACCAGGTCGTGCCGCCTGGCGGCGATGGACAGCGGCTTCTCGAATCCCTCGTCGGCGAAATCCGAGACCAGGAAGACGACGGCGCGGCGGCGCGTGACCCGAGCCAGGTATTCGAGAGCCGCACCGAGATCCGTTCCTTGCCCCTCCGTCGGATGGTACAAGAGCTCTCTCAGGACGCGGAGCGCATGTCTCCGCCCCTTCCTCGGGGGCACGAACCGCTCGATCCGGTCGGAAAAAAGGATCAGCCCGACCTTGTCGTTGTTCTTGATGGCGCTGAACGCCAGAACGCCGCACAGCTCGGCCGCCAGCTCGCTCTTTCGCTGCTCGATGGTCCCGAAGTCGGCCGACGCGCTGACATCCACGAGGAGCATCACGGTGAGCTCCCGCTCCTCCTCGAAGACTTTCACGTGAGGGGTGCCCGTCCGAGCGGTGACGTTCCAATCGATGTTACGGATGTCATCGCCGTACTGGTACTCCCGGGCCTCCGCGAAACTCATCCCACGGCCCTTGAAGACCGAATGGTACTCGCCCGAGAACACCTCGTTCACGAGACCACGGGTCGTGATCTCGATTCGGCGGACCTTGCGGAGAATCTCTCGGGGGATCACGTCTGCTTCACCCGCCGGTCACGGTACCTCGACCGTGTCCAGAATCCTGCCCACGACATCCTCCGACGTCATCTCCTCCGCCTCCGCCTCGTACGTGAGGAGTACACGGTGTCGAAGAACGTCCATGGCGATGGACCGAACGTCTTCGGGCGTCACGTACCCCCGGCGGCGGAGGAAGGCATGGGCCCGGGAGGTCTTTGCAAGGCAGATCGTCGCCCGGGGCGAGCCACCGAAAGAGATCAGCGGCTCGAGATCGGGCAGCCCGTAGGACTCGGGATCCCTGGTGGCGGACACGAGATCCACGATATAGCGCTCCACCTGGCCGTCCATGTAGATGGACTCCGTGGCCTCTCGACCCTCGATGATCTCCGCCGGAGTCACGACGGCCTCGGCCTCTGGCCCACGGCCGCGGGACATTCTCCGGAGGATCTCCAGCTCGTCGTCCTTTCCCGGATACCCCACGGATAGCTTGAGCATGAAACGGTCGACCTGAGCCTCCGGGAGAGGATAGGTCCCCTCTTGCTCGATGGGGTTCTGGGTGGCGAGAACCAGGAACGGGTCAGGCAGCGGATAGGTGTTCTCCCCGATCGTGACCGTGTGCTCCTGCATGGCCTCGAGCAGGGCAGACTGAACCTTGGCCGGCGAGCGGTTGATCTCGTCCGCCAGGATAAGGTTGGCGAAGACGGGCCCCTTTTTGGTCTTGAACTCCGAATCCTGGGGATCGTAGATCAGGGTTCCGATCAAGTCGGCCGGCAACAGATCGGGCGTGAACTGGATGCGCTGGAACGACGTGTCGATGGCGCTGGCGAGCGTGCGCACCGTAAGGGTCTTCGCGAGGCCCGGCACACCCTCCATAAGCACGTGTCCGTCCGCGAGCAGGCCGATCATCAGTCGTTCCACCATGGACTTCTGGCCCACGATCACGCGGCCAATCTCGTCGAAGAGCTTGTCCACGAAGGTGCTGGATGCTTCGATCCTGGCCTGTATGACCTCGATGTCCCGATCCATTCCACTCCCAGTGTGTGGAGGTTTCGACAGGTGTAGTCTGTGCCGCCGGCAATACTAATTGATCAAGCTGGCACGTGAACGGTTGCCGGAAGAGATCGGGATCCGGACGGGGGACTCAGGCGGGCTTGCACACGTCCCGCTCACGAGAGGACAGACCCTCGATCCCCACCCACATGTACAATGTGGTGTCACGCGGCTCGCTCCACTCAACGTTCACTTCGAGGCGAGCCTGCATCCCCGTCTTGTAGTCGAACTCCACGGGTTGTCCGGGCCTGGTCCGCACGTCCAATTCACCATCGCCGTGGGGGTCCTGAGCATAGACGCTCCAGGTGCCCGAGTGGCCTTCCCAGACCTGAAAGCAACCCTTCACCCTCAGGCCCCCGATCGGAACCGTGGCGCTTTCGTAGGTCCCGCGCCCCCCGACGACGTCGAGGCTGATCCAACCCCCGCCCCGGTTCACGGCCTGGAGAAAGTCGGCGATCTGGGCATGACCCGAAGCGGGCACGCCGGCCACGACGAGGAGAGCGAGGACGATCGGGCGAAACGAGGCCTTCATGTGCGGCGATTCCAGATTGGAGTCCAGGGCCGGCGAACGCACCCTCTGCGTCGCATCGGCCGACGACCAATACCCGAAAGATATCGCGCCGGATCCCTTCCGGGACCCCGCGCCCCGCGCCGACGGGGTTCAGGACCTGCGGCGCTTCCGAGACTCGGGAAGCTTGAGCTCACCGTCCACGTTCCGGTGACGGATTCGCTCGTACCGCCCTTGATCCACGATCAGATCGCCCCCCACTCCGTCCACGCGGAGTTGCCCGGAGCCCATCTCCCTCACGCGAACGGTACCGCCCACTCCCTCGATCTCGATCCCACCCGATCCATCGGCAACAACGACGTCGCCGGTCACGGACGATATCTCCAGTCCGCCGGATCCGTCGGACACATCGAGGTTCCCCGTAACGTCCTCGATGGTGAGGTTCCCGGAGCCGTCCTCCACGATGACGTCGCCGGCGCCCCGGATTTCGAGGCTACCGGAACCGTCGCGCACCACGAGACGGCCCACGCCCGCAATCGACGCGCTGCCCGCCCGGTCACTCACGTCGAGGGCCAACGAGGAGGGAACCCGGATCACGAGGTCGATTCGGGCGTAGCTGTCCCCCCATCCACCCAGCCGGCGATCAGGATAGTGCGCCTCGAGCGTCGTCCGGCCGCCGTCTTCGTCCAGGGTGATGTCCATCTCCCCCAGCCAACCCTCCTCGGAAGCACATTTGACGGCGGTGACTTCGATGCGCCCCACGTCGCCGCCCTGGATATCGAGCAGGCCCGAACCCGCGCGGACGCGTAGCTCCTCTCCCGCGCTCCCGGAGAGCTCGAGGGTCTCGCGGAACTCACACCGGCTCTGGGCACTCAGTGCAAGGGGAGCGAGGGTGCCCAGGGCGGCGGCGAGGAGGGCTACACGTTTCATGGGAGTCTCCAACGAGGCTTTGACGGATGGAAGCGTCGATCCCCAGTCCGGGGGGCTGACGATTCTTCGACGCGCCGGAACCCCTCTGGGTTTGAATGCCGGCCCGTTGGGAGCCGGACAGGTCCCCCTTACCTTGGTGAGCCCTTTCTCCCACGGAAGCCCGCGGGACGCATGGGGCCCCACCGCGGTCCCGTCCCCGAACACCCGTCAAAGAGACTCCTCCATCCATGAAGATCGGCCTCGTAGGCTTCGCAAGTTCCGGCAAGACGACGGTGTTCAACGCAATGACCGGACTCGACGTGCCGACGGGGTATGGCGGGGAGCTGCGTCTCGGGACGGTACGCGTGCCGGATGCCCGGATCGACGCCCTCTCCCGGATCTTTTCGCCCAAGAAGACGACCTACGCGGAAATGAACTTCTGCGATGTCCCCGGCGAGCACGGCGCCGGGCATCGAGGACTTTCCTCCCGGTCGCTCCAGCAGATCCGGGAGCAGGATGCTCTCTGTCTGGTCCTGAGGGACTTCGCGAATCCGGCGGTCGAGGGTAATGCAGATCCGGAAGGAGACCTGAGTTCCTTCCACCAAGAGTGCATC
>JAHEKL010000227.1 GCA_024638345.1 Gammaproteobacteria bacterium
TTCTTGAGCCCCTCCGCGACCAGTATGGGGTCGGAGTCTGTAGTGGCGGCTGCAGCGGTGGCCGGAGGCGTCTCGCCGTATCGCTCGGTCGTCACGCCTCGTGCCCCGGCATGGGCGAAACGGGAAGACCCTGCGCGAAATCTGGTTCCTCCAGAGGAAAGTGACAGGCGACGGAGCCCCCACCGATTCGCCTCAACCCCGGATCCTCCTCGTAACAGCGCCGTTGATCCGCCTCGGACAGCCGCGGTCGCTTCCAGCAGCGCGGAGCGAACCGACAGCCCTTGGGCGGATTCAGGAGCGAGGGAACGAGGCCTTCGATGGTAGGCAACTGAGCTTTCTTCTCGACCCCCTTCTTGGGAATGCTCTCCAGGAGCCCTTTGGTGTAGGGATGCCGGCTCCTCTCGAAGACCTCCACCACCTCCGCCTCCTCCACGACGCGCCCGGCATACATGACGGCGACTTCGTCGCACACCTCGGCGATGACCCCCATGTCATGCGTGATGAAGATGACTGCCGCGCCGGTCCGCTGTTGTAGATCCTTGATGAGATGAAGGATCTGCGCCTGGATGGTCACGTCGAGCGCCGTGGTGGGTTCGTCCGCGATGAGAAGCCTCGGCTCGCAGAGAAGCGCCATGGCGATCATGACCCGCTGCTTCATCCCGCCGGAGAGCTCGTGAGGATACGAACTGATACGGGATTCCGGTTCAGCGATACCGACCGTTCGTAGCATCTCGACGGAACGAGTACGCGCTTCTTCCCGGCCGAGACCGAACCTCAGGTCCAACACCTCGCCCATCTGCTTCTCGACCGTGAAGACCGGGTTCAGCGAGGTCATCGGATCCTGGAAGATCATCGAGATCTCCTGACCCCGTATCCCGCGGAGGTCCTCCGTCGGGAGACGCAGGATGTCCGTACCCTCGAAGCGGATCTCCCCCCCGAGGATCTTGCCGGGGGGGCTCGGCACGAGCCTGAGGATCGCGGAGGCGGTGACGCTCTTGCCGCACCCCGACTCACCGACGATTCCCAGGGTCTGACCCGCCTCGACGTCGAAGGACACGCCGTCCACCGCATGGAGGAGCCCATCCTCGGTCTCGAAGGCGACCTCCAGGCGATCGACCTCCAGCAGAGGACGCCCGACCGACGCTACTGGGGAATCCGTCGATGCCGAGGCGGACTCCGTCGGATTCGGCGGAGTCACCTTTGGAAGCGCTCTCGTATCCCGTAGTAGTCCTTGTCGATGCTCTCTTCCATGGGGAGCGCTTCGCCCCTCGCCATGGCCGCCTCCAGTCGCGCCCGGCGGTCGGGATCGATCCAGTAGACCATCCAGTCGGTGATCTGCTGGGTCCGGGGCGGCAGGTAGAACTCGGGAAACCGGAGATAGTCCCAGTGCACGACCCGCAGGTACGGAGCCATCCAGAACGGAATGTAGAACGCCTCGTCATGGACGATCTCGTCCACGCGATGCAGCGCCGCGATACGGTCCTCTTCGTCCAGATCCTCCTCGTAGATCTGGATCAGCTCGTCGACCTCCTCCGTCCCGAACCCCCAGATGTTGTTGTTGTTGGTCGTTTGTTTGAACTCGGTGTGGAGGTACTGACGCGGCTGCGGGTAAATACCGGACGTCCGGCCCGTGAGGTGCATCTCGTACTTCCGCTCCAGCCCGCGCTCGAAAGCGGTTCCCGGCTCCAGCAGCTGCAGACGCATGTCGATACCGGCTCTCCGGTACTCCTGCTGCATCACGGTGAGATGACGTGTCAGCCCCGGTGAGCCGTAGATGACCGAGAAGCTCGCTCTTCGGCCCTGTTCGTCGACCAGGATGTCCTCGTCCACGGATCTCGTCGCGACCAGTCCACGGAAAGCGTTCCAGAGGCTTCCGAAGAGGTTCGAGCTCCGGATGTCGTCCGGCCGCCGAAAACCCGCTCGCTCCAGATACTCGCGGGCGCGGATCGGATCGAAGCCGTAGGGCTCGAGATCGGGACTCGCATACTCGGTGCCCTCGAAGAACGAGACCTGCCGAAAGTACTCGTTGAACATGAGGTTCCGGTTCAGCCGCTCGAAGTTGAACAGGTGCTGCATGGCTTTCCGGAAGTCTTTGTTCTGGAAGATCGGAGCCTCGAGGTTCATGTGCAGCCCGTACACCCCCGAGGGCAGATCGACGAAGATCCGGGCACGCCGCAACCAGCCGTTTCGTACCGCCTCGAAGGTGTACTCCTCGTTCCAGGTGCGCGCGGTGTTCTCGTACATCATGTCGAGCTCGCCGAGGCGGAGATAATCGAGCGCCCGCTCCTGTGGAATCACCCGCAGTTGGATGCGGTCGAAGTTGTACTGCCCGATGAAGTAGCGCTTCTCTTCTCCCCACCAGTCGTCGATGCGCTCCAGGGTGACCGACTCACCCCGGGAAACCTCGGAGACCACATAGGGCCCGACGGCGATCTGATACTCGAGGTTCGTCCGCTCGACCCAGTCCTCGTCGAGAACCACTGCATGCGCCGGAGTCGGCCAGAGACCCGCGTAGTCGGGAAGCGGCCGCCAGCTCGGACGCGTCCCCACGATACGGAGCGTATAGTCGTCGATCTTGTCCACGGACTCGTAGTACTGGGCGGCATAGCTGTTGTAGAACGGATCGACGATGTGCTCCGACTGCATCATCTCCCAGGTGAACACGTAGTCGTCCGCTGTGACCGGCTCACCGTCGGTGAACCGAGCGTCCGGATCCAGACGGAAGTAGATCGTGCGCTGATCGTCCTGAACCGACCAATGGGTCGCCATGATCGGGATGAAGTTGTCCGTGACCGGATGCCGACCGACCAGACCGAACGCGAACGTGAACGCCCGGTTCCATCCGGCGAAGGCGTCGTTGGAGTTCGGCCCCATGAGCCGGAAGGTGAGCGGGTAGGCGCCGATGTAGAAGCTGAACGTGCCGCCCCGGATCGCCTCGGGGGAGCCGATCAGAGGATCCTCGTAGTTCGTCTCCCAGACGATGTCCGGAGGCAGGCTCAAGGGCCCGGTGATCGCGCCTTCCTGGGCCGCCAGCCCCGAGGAGAGGGACATCGACGCGGCCACTGCGAACCCGAACCACCGCGAGCACCTCATCTTTCCTCCTTCGTCCGGGTCACTCGGACTACTCGTACCTTGCATACTGTTTCGGATCGAACGCCTCGCGAATCGACTCTCCGATGAAGACGACGAGCGTGAGCGTAAAGGTCAGCGCTCCGAACGGAGCCAGAATCAGCCATAGCTTGTCCCGGTTCTCGAGCTGTAGGGCCTGATCGATCAACTCGCCCCAACTCGGCGTGGGCGCCGGTAGACCATACCCCAGATAGTCGAGACCGGTCAGGGCGAAGATCGCCCCCACGATCGCGAATGGCGTGAACGTAACCAGCGGGGTCAGACAGTTCGGGAGTAGATGCCGGAAGATGATCCTCAGATGCGACGCGCCATAGGAGCGGGCGGCCATACAGTACTCCCTGGTCTTCTCCCGGTACATCTCGGTGCGCATGTAGAACGTGATGCTGATCCACTGGAATACCGCCATGATCCCGAGCAACATCCAGAACGTGGGCGAGAAGAGCGCGGCCATGATGATGACGACGTAGAGGAACGGTACCGCGATCAGGACCTCGATGAGACGCTGGCTCACGATGTCGAAGCGCCCTCCCATGTAGCCCTGGAGGCTTCCCACCACCGTCCCGATCGCCTGTCCGATCAGGACGAGGAAGAGCGCGAAGAACACCGAGATCCGAAAGCCGTAGAGCAGTCGTGAGGCCACGTCTCGCCCCTGCGAATCCGTGCCCAGATAGTGCCGGCGGCGAAAGTCCGGCGGAGTGGGTGGTACCACACCGAGGACGGCCAGGGAAGGCATGGCAGCGCTGCGCGCCAGACCCAGCAGATCACCGGTCGGGGAAAGGTCCGGATCGGCCATCATGGCATCGATCGTCTCGTTCTCGATCGCATCGGCCAACTCGACCAAGCGATCCCTGCGGGCGAGGTTGGCGGCCCCTTCCCGGTCACCGCGATCGAACAGCACCTGCACCTCGTTCAGGATCTCGTTGTACCAGAAGTCGTTCTGGTAGGGATCCCACGGAATCGGGGGCATGAAGACATAGTTCCCCCGATTGGGATAGCGGTTGTCCAATGCAGCCAGGACCAGCGGATCATCGCCGACGATGGCTCTCTCCCGACCGTAGAGGTCACGCTCGAGCTGCCACTCGCGCCTGAGCCTCAGGTACTCCGTCTCGAGATCACCCATCCCCCAGGCCGGGGGAGGCTCCTGACCGAAGGTGGCCATGGGGAAGTATTCGAAGGTCGGAAGGTACGGCCGTCCCTCGTACCAGACGAGAAGGGCGCGACTTTCGGCGAGATAGGGTGCGAAGACGGAGAGGACGATCGCGAGCGCGAGAATGACGAACGAGTAGTAACCGCGCTTGATCCGGCGGAATCGCTCGAGGCGCTTCCTCGTGATGGGGTCTATCTGGATCCATTTCATGGGGTCACCGGACCGAATTCCCTACTCGAACCGGACTCGGGGATCCGCGAATGCGACGGCCAGATCCGAGACGAGGTTCCCCACCATCAGAAGTACACTGGAGATGACGAGGAACC
>JAHEKL010000228.1 GCA_024638345.1 Gammaproteobacteria bacterium
ACTCAGATCCTGATCGGGAAGCCTTTTCAGTGCATCCTCCAGTGGATCGAAGAAGTGGATCCGTCCCTGCTGATCCTCGCCCGGCACGGAGGCCACCGGATCGAGGGTACAGACATGGGCTCCCAGGCCGAGAACCTGTGTCGCCTCTCACCCACCAACGTCTTGCTCGTGGGCACGACGGACGTTCGTCCCGACGACATCCCCTGGATCGAGGAAGACGGCGAGAAGGGTCTGGAATGGGCGCCGGACGCAGAGGTCCGAATCCTGCGCGTGCCGCCGTTCGCGCTCGGGATCGCCCGGAAGGCCGTGGAAGAGTTCGTGATGGAGAACCACGGACCGCAGGCGACACCGGATGGATCCGGGAACGGCTCCTCGAACGGTGCGCCCCCTGCCGTGCTCCCCACGGTGACGGGCGAGTATCTCGACGAAGCGATCCAGAAGCTCCTCCCGACCCACATGCAGCTGATCATGGGGATCGGAACGGCGGAAGAGCTCGCCCTCGCCGAGGTCAAGGCCGAGGAGTCGATGAAACGGACCGTGATCGAAGGACACGACGCCGACCCCGTTCCGGCGGTACCGACCATCCAAGCGAAGTGCCCCTATACCGGCCAAGTGCAGACGCGCGAGCGGACGTCCCAGGACCCGGTCGTGTGGACCGAAGAGGCCTTTCAACGGCTTCGGGCGGTGCCGCTCGTGGCGCGTCCCCTGGCACGAAACACCGTGGAGAAATTCGCCAAGGAGCACGCTCTGTGGCGGGTCACCACCACGGTGATGGACGAGAACAAGCAGGCCATGATCGAAGCGGACACCTTCGACATGGATACGATGCTCGTCATGTTCAAGGAGCTCCAGACCAAGCAGATCAAGGCCGCAGCCGAGGGAGTCGACGGGATCAGCCCCGAGATGCGGAAGTTCATCGAGGAAGCGAAGGCCCAGGGGGTCACGCGCTGCCCCATCCGGGACATCGAGGAGCAAGTCGAGAAGTGTCCGGTCGACATCAAGACCACGACTCCGGAGCAGGCTCGAGCCGCCGTCGAGCAGTTCATGTCCGAGCAAGGGAACGACTCAGAGTGATCGACGCAGAGGTCACGACTCGCGACACCCGTATTCGGTCCCGCATCGCCGAGCTCGGAATTCCGAGCTCGGAGGCGAGTCGTGAGACGTTCGTCCCGCACGTGATTGCCTGGAACCTGACTAAGAGGTGCAATCTGGCGTGCGCCCACTGCTATATCGCGGCCGGCTCCTGGCACGCGGCGGCCGGCGAGCTTTCCACCGCGGAGTGCCATCGGATCCTGGATGAGATCCTCGAGCTCAACCAGAGCCCCATGCTCATCCTGTCCGGCGGGGAGCCCCTTCTCCGTGACGACCTGGAGCAGATCGCAGAGCACGCATCTTCCGCCGGCGCCACCGTGGTCGTGGGAACGAACGGGACCCGTCTGAGTCACGAGCGGATCCGATCCCTCATGCGGGCCGGTGTCTCGGGGGTTGCGATCAGTGTCGATTCGCTCCACCCGGAGTACCACGACCGATTTCGTCACGGCGCCGGTGCCCTGGAGGACACGCTCGCTGCCGTGGAGCGACTCCGGGAGCATCGACTGGACTTCGTTGTTCAGACTAGCCTGACGAGCGGGAATCGAGCCGAGCTGAGCGAGCTCGTCGCGTGGGCTGCCGATCGGGGAGCGGTCTCGTTCAATCTGTACTTCCTGGTCCCGACCGGGCGCGGGGAGCGGATGACGGGCCTGACGCCGACCGAGAACGAGGAGGTATTGCGGGAACTGACCTCCTTGGAGGCAGTCTATCGCGGCCAAATGATGATCCGCTCCAAGTGTCAGCCGCAGATCATGCGGCACGTCGCTGAGGGCGACGGGGACTCGCCGCTCCTGAACTATGGAACCCGGTGCCCATGTGGGGTGCACTACTGCCGGATCACTCCCGAGGGCAAGCTCACGCCGTGCCCGTACACGCCCACGGTTGCCGGCGATCTCCGGGAATCGAGCTTCCGTCAGGTCTGGGAGGAATCCCCGGTCTTTCACGCACTTCGTCACGGAGAGCTGGGAGGAAAGTGCGGTCGGTGCGAGTACCGCGAGATCTGTGGGGGCTGCCGAGCCCGTGCGGAGGCCGAAACGGGGGATCTGCTGGGTCCAGACGAGTCCTGTGCCTACGAGCCGACGGGAACGCGTCCGCTGATTCGCCCCCGATCGGACGTCACGTACGGGGTCCCGCAGGAGCGGACCCTCCCGTGGAGCCCGGAGGCGGAAGAGAGGATCCGGCGAATCCCGAGCTTCGTTCGGGGCGTCGTGACCTCGAGAGTGGAAGCCTTCGCGCGGGAGCGCGGCTACGCGTCAGTCGACCTGGAGGTCATGGCCGAAGTGCGAAGGAGCATGCCCGTGGACTTCTCCAAGCGTTTACCCTTCTTCCTCCGACGAGGAGGGGATGCATGAAGCTGAGCACGTTCGTCGCGGGTCCTGGTAGGTGGGTCCTGTCGGTCGTCCTGGCCGCGGTGGCTGCCATCGTTCTGAGCGATGCGGTTTTAGCGCAGGCGTACGCGCCCCCGCAGTACGGCGCGGATTTCCCCATCATCGGAAGTCGCGCCGCGATTTGGATCGTGGCTCAGGTCCACCTGATGTTCGCCGCCTTCGTTCTGGGGGTCCCGATGTTCGCCGTCATCGCCGAGGCCGTGGCCCTCTTCGGCGGCGAAGAGCGGTACGACCGACTCGCGAAGGAGTTCACCCGGCTTCTGCTCGTAGCCTATAGCGCCACGGCGCTGCTCGGCGGTCTTTTCGTCTTCCTGCTCACCACCCTGTATCCCACGCTGTGGACCTATCTGAGTGAAGTCTTCCGCGTGTCGATGTGGGTCTACGCCGGCATCTTCTTCGCCGAGTCCGCGACCCTGTACATGTACTACTACGGCTGGGACCACTGGAAGAAGGGGCGCGCCAAGCTGGGGCACTGGGGTCTGGGCTTGTTGCTGAACGTGTGGGGAACGATCGCCCTCCTCGTCGCCAACTCCTGGCTCACCTTCATGATGAGTCCTCCTGGCGACCTCACCCCCGACACGTCGCCCGCGTCGGTCCAGTTCTGGAGCGCGTTCGCCAACGCGACCTGGATGCCCATCAACATCCATCGTCTGATCGCGAACGCCGTGTTCGGGGGCGCGATCGTCGCCGCCTACGCGGCCTACCGCTTCCTGAAGTCCGAGACCGAAGAGGAACGCGCGCACTACGACTGGATGGGCTATTTCGGCAACCTGATCGCCATCGGCGTCTTCCTCGTCCTTCCCTTCGCGGGATACTACCTGGGCCGCGAGATCTACGAGTTCAATCAGCAGATGGGCGTGACCATGATGGGAGGCTTCATGAGCTGGCTCTGGATCATCCAGGCCTTTCTCATCGGCGTCCTCTTCCTGGCCGGCAACTACTATCTGTGGCTGGGTCTCGGGAGAATCCCCGGAGGCGAGAGGTTTGCGCCGTACACCAAGTGGATGTTGCTGGTGATCGTCGTCGGAGTCGCGGTCTGGGCGACGCCTCACACGATGATTGCCGATCGAGCGGAGCTCGCGGCCATGGGGGGGACGTTCCATCCCTTCCTCGAGCCGCTCGGGGTCATGAGCGCGAAGAACACGGCCGTGAACCTGATGATCCTGACGACCTTCTTGTCGTTCCTCCTCTACCGGAGAGCGAACAAGATCCCGACGGTCAGCTGGGCGAGGACCGGAACGATCACCCAGGGTGTGCTGATCGGGATCTGCGCCCTCGTTGTGATCTTCTACGGCATCGCCGGCTACTTCGTCCCGGCCATCGTGCGAATCGGCTTTTCGGTCTATCAGGTCCTCGCGGTACTCTTCACGATCATCGCGGTCTTTGCCCTGGACATCTTCCTAGGGAGACGGGCCGAGTCACGAGGCGCCATCCGCTGGGGGCAGATGCCAGCCAGGTCCCAGTACTCACTGTTCGTGCTCGTGGTCACGTTCACTTGGCTCATGGGCCTCATGGGCTTCGCCCGGAGCGGCATTCGCCAGCACTGGCACGTCTACGAGGTGCTGCAGGACACGAGCGCCTACGCAGCCACACCGGCGCTCGGCTACGCGGCGCAGGTCATCAGCGCCTCGGTTGCGATCTTCTTCGTGATGATCGCCTTCGTGTTCTGGATCGGTGGTATGATCGCGAAACCAGTCCCGGTTCCGACCAAGGAGGAAGTAGAAGCACCTGTGACCGGTGAGGTTGGACACGCCGGACCCGGACGCGATCTGGGTCCTGGACTCGACTCCGGGCTGCAGCCCATTCCCGGGACCTGAAGGAGAGAGGAGATACGACGATGGGAGCGGTAGATCTCAAGGTAGGCGGAGTCGTCTTCGGCACGATCCTCCTCTTCACGCTCGTGGCCAACGCGATTCCTCAGGTTCAGTCCGACGTTCCGGAGCTCATCGCTTTCGGTGCAGAGGTCACGGCCGAGGAGTTGGTCGGCGCAGGGGAAGGACTCTTCGCGGGGGCGGGTGGATGCATTGCCTGCCACGCCGAGGGAACCGGGGCGCGGGGACCGAACCTCGTC
>JAHEKL010000022.1 GCA_024638345.1 Gammaproteobacteria bacterium
GAAACCGCGATCCACTCGAGTCCGTACTCTTGTTTTTTCTGGAATCTTCGGCTTATCTTCGGTTTTCGGCGTTTATTCGGTCGCCTCGGTCCTCCTGTCTTACGTGCCATCACCCTCTCCCGATCGTGTCCATCCTCTCCTCCCGCACATCCCTCTGCCTCTGGCTTCCCACCTTCGAGCTTCGGCTCGAGTTGGTTCGGGCGCCGGAGCTGGACACGACCTCGGTCGCCCTCCTGACTCCGGGCGACCTGAGAGAACGCCGAGATATCTGGCAGGTGTCGGAGCGGGGAGCCCAGGCGGGAGTTCGCCCGGGAATGCGCGTCTCCCGAGCCGTCTCCCTCTGCCCAGCCCTGACACTACTGGAACCCGACCCCACGCATTACGCGGTGGCCACCCAGGAGGTCCTGGGTGTCCTCGAGAACCTGAGCCCGATCGTACAGACCGCCGCACGTCAGGGGGTCTTCTACGTGGGGATGGATGGACTGGGTCGTCTCTACGGATCTCCTCGGACCCAGGTGGATCGCGTGCTCCATGCACTTCTGGAGGTCCTCCCTCGCCCACTCGTGGCCGCCATCCGCGCAGGACGCGCATCCGGACTCTTCGGGTCGTGGGTCGCGGCAGCCTCGGCCCGCCCCGGAACCCCGGTTCTGGTGAAAGACGACGAGTTGGCCCGTTTTCTCGCTCCTCATCCGGTCTCGGCGCTCCCCATCCCGGAGGAGATGCCCGAGGATATGCTGGAGCGCCTGGAGCGACTCGACATTCGAACACTGGGAGATCTGGGGGAGCTTCCGATCTCGGCCCTAGTGCGACAGTTCGGTCCGGTCGGCCGCGAAGCACGGGCCCTGGCACGCGGAGAGCGCATCGATCCCGTGTGTCCCCTGCACCGCCCTAGACCCATCCGCGTTTCTTTGGATTTCCCCACGCCGGTGGGAGAGCGCGAGGCGCTTCATCGAGGGTTGGACCGGCTCCTGGAACGGGGATTGAACCGTCCGGAACGTCGGGACCGCAGCATCCGAGGGATCCGGGCAGGCGGAAACCTGGAAGAGGGAGGCTCCTGGGAGGTGGAGGTCACTCTACGAGAGCCTTCGGCCCGACGTGAGATCCTGGCCTTCCCTCTGCGGAGCCGAATGGCGCTTTCCCCTCCCCCACGGTCGGTCGAATCCCTCTTCGTCGAATTCTTCGACTTCGGGGCTCCCACGATTCAGAACGATCTCTTTCAACGAGCCGATGCGGGCGCTCGAACGACGGAGGACGGCTCACTCGCGGCCGGCCGGATCTCCAAGTCCCTCAGGGAAGCGGTGCAAGAGCTCACTCTGAAGCTGGGTCACTCCCCCCTTTATCGGGTCGTGGAAGTGGACCCGTGGTCCCGTATCCCCGAGAGACGCCACGCTCTGCTGGCCCTGGAGCCCTGAAGCGTCGCCCGACCGAAACGCGACGGCGCCGACATCTCATCCGGAATCCGAATTGATGCCCGACTCGAAATCCGATATCCGTCTCAGACCGCTCGGGTCCCCATCTCCCGTTCAGGTGCGAACGGACCGGAAAGGGCATCCGATCGAAATCCGACGCGGAGCTAGGGGATGGAAGGGGGGACGGGTGGCCTCCATCCAGGAGACCTGGAAGATCGACGACGAGTGGTGGCGCCAGCCCATCTCACGCCTCTATCGCCAGGTCATCCTCGAGAACGGGAAGATGATGACGTTGTACCGGGATCTCACCGATGGGAGCTGGTACGTTCAGTGAACCCCCGGTCAGGGCCCCGCCCCACCCCTGCTCGCGACCCGCGCATCAGGCTCGTACAGGATCCCGCAACGATATCCTGGGTACGGGCCCGAGCCCCCATTGGACGTTATCGAGTCGCCTCGGCTCGGCGCCGGAGCGACCCGTTTGCCCCGAAACCGGATTCGATCAGCCCGAATGGACCTTCTATCACTGCATTGTCAGCCCCTTCCCGAAGGCACCGCGTCGCTCGATCCCGTGGAAGCCGAGGCGCTACGAAGCCAGCTCTCCAAGCGATGGTCGGTCGTGGATGGCCACCACCTCGAAGGAGACTTCGAGTTCGACGATTTCCTGGGCGCCCTCACGTTCACCAACCGCGCGGGCGGAGTCGCAGAGTCGGAGGGTCATCACCCCGAGATCACGCTCACCTGGGGGAGCGCGACCGTGAGGATCTGGACCCATTCCATCGATGGGTTGAGCGAGAACGACTTCATCCTCGCGGCTCGCATCGACCGCCTCGGCTGAACGCCCTAGGTTCGCCGAGCTCATGGACAGACCGATCCGAATCGCCTTCCTCGATTCGTGGAAACGGGAAGCGGTAGACGGATCGGGGACCGCCGCGGGAATATCCGCGCTCGATCGAGCGCTCCGAGGTCGCGGCCACGAGGTGGAGGTAATCCGACCCGCGAAGGCAGACGGCTCCCTCCGAACTCGCCTCTCGTTCAATCGGCAGACCGTTCCGCGTCTGCTCCGCTCCGATTCCTACTTCGACCTCGTGGTCGGGTTCGACCTCGACGGGTTCCAATGGGCCAGGGACCCGATGCGGCGCGCGTCCTACGTCGTGTGTCTCAAGGGAATCGCTGCAGACGAGTCACGCTTTTCGAGGAGCCTGAGGGAGCGCCTGCATCTGCTTACGCTCGGCTGGCTGGAACGAGGCAACGCGAGACGCGCGGATGGGGTGATCGTACCCAGCAGATACTCGGCGAGCTTTGCGGAGGAACGCTACGGGCTCCCTCCCGATACGCTCTGTGTCGTACCCGAAGCCGTGGACCTGGAGCCGTTCCGTGCCCGTCGGGCCGCCGGCGCCGGGGACCGAGCCCGGGTCACGGATCGCCCGCCGACCATCCTCTCGGTCGCACGACAGTATCCGCGCAAGGACACGCAAACGCTCATCCGAGCCATGCCGGAGGTCCTTCGGACCCACCCCGGGGCCCGACTCGTCGTGATCGGGGGAGGGCCCGAGCTGGGCCGTCTGGGCGAAGTCGCGGAGACACTCGGTCTGGACGGGGCCGTGCGCTTCCGAGGTGGCATCGAGTCCGACGACGAGCTGCGAGACGCATACTTCGACGCGGACTTGTTCTGTCTCCCCTCGAAGCAGGAGGGGTTCGGGATCGTCTTCGTGGAAGCGATGGCGGCAGGGCTGCCCATCGTCGGAGCGCACGCGGGAGCCGTGCCGGAGCTCGTAGAACACGGGGAGACGGGTCTACTGGTACCACCCGGAGACGTCGACGCCCTGGCCGGTGCAATCGTGAGGCTCCTGAGTGACCCGGAGGAGCGCGTCCGCCTCGGGCACGCCGGGATCAGCGCAGCAGAGACCTACGACCTGCCCGCCGTGGCACGGCAATTCACGAATGCGGTGCGCCCCCTCCTCCCGAGGGAGCTTCGCGGATGACCACCCGCCTCGAGCGGCTGGCGACGAAGGTCGCCGCGTGTCGGGCCTGTCCTCGGCTGGTCGCGTGGCGGGAAACGGTGGCCCACGAGAAGCGGGCCGCCTACCGGGAGGAGGAGTACTGGGGCCGGCCGGTCCCGGGTTTCGGGGATGCAAGCGGCCGACTCCTCATCGTGGGTCTCGCTCCGGCCGCCCACGGTGCGAACCGGACCGGTCGGATGTTCACCGGAGACCGATCGGGAGATTGGCTCTACGGGGCCCTTCACCGGTTCGGCTTCGCGTCGCAGCCGAACGCCACTTCACGGGACGACGGGCTCAGGCTGACGGACGCCTTCGTCACCGCCGCAGTGCGCTGCGCCCCTCCCGACAACCGGCCTCGGCCGGACGAACGAGCGATGTGCCGTCCGTTTCTCGAGCGGGAGCTCGAACACTTCTTCCCCCGACTCCGCTGCATCGTCGCACTCGGGCAATACGCCTACGACCACGTGCTTCGCCTACTCCGAGACCGGGGTGTCGAGGTGCCGTCTCCCAAGCCTCGCTTCGCGCATGGTACACAGGTTCCGCTCGGGTCGAGTCTGTGGCTGCTGAGCTCCTATCATCCGAGTCAGCAGAACACCTTCACGGGGAAGCTGACCGTCGAGGCCTTCGACGAGATCTGGAGGCGCGCCCGGGCCCTCCTGGACGGGGATGGGGCAGCCGCCTGAGCAGACGGCAGGCCATGGCGTTTCGATCGCCGGACTCATAGGTTCCAACACGCAAGGACAGCCGCCAGGGGTACCCCGACGAGGGGGTTGAGAGAGTCCCTTGGAACCTGATCCGGATCATCCCGGCGTAGGAAGCGCGGCACGGTGTGTCCGGCAGTCGTCGAGTGGCCAGCGCCACGGGTCGACCGTCACCGTGTGTGAGCGCGCCGCCCTTCGAAGGGGGCGCGTTTTGTTTGCCTCTTCCCGCCGCGAGTCCCGGGATGGGACAGACCGCCAGACCGCCGACGGAGAAAGCAAGAGATGGCGTCACCGCACGACTACGGCACTGCCTTCCCCAACTCCCGCAAGATCTTCGTAGAGGGATCCCGAGGCATTCGCGTCCCGATGCGGGAAATCGCGCTCTCCGGGGGCGAGCCCTCCCTGCGCGTCCCCGACACGAGCGGTCCGACCGGTCACGACCCGCGGACGGGGCTGCCGCCGGTTCGAAATCACTGGATCCGGGACCGGGACCTCGAGCGCACCGTCCTGGCCAATGGGAACGGGCCCGAGCCCCGCGGTGAACCGACCCGCGTCACCTACCGTGGACGAAGCTGCGTGACGCAGATGCGCTACGCTCGGCTCGGCGAAATCACCCCCGAGATGGAATTCGTCGCGATACGAGAGGGGATGGATCCGGAGTTCGTTCGTTCCGAGGTCGCGAGAGGACGAGCGATCATCCCGGCCAACATCAATCATCCGGAGCTGGAGCCCACGATCATCGGCCGAGCGTTCCGTGTGAAGATCAACGCCAACATCGGAAACTCGGCCGTACGGAGCTCCATCGACGACGAAGTCGAGAAGCTACGCTGGGCGACGCTTTGGGGCGCGGATACGGTCATGGACCTCTCGACCGGCGAGGACATCCACGAGACCCGAGAGTGGATTCTCAGAAACTCACCCGTCCCGATCGGGACCGTCCCCATCTATCAGGCCCTGGAGAAGGTCGGCGGAGTCCCCGAAGATCTGACCTGGGAAGTCTACCGTGACACGCTGATCGAGCAGGCCGATCAGGGGGTCGACTACTTCACGGTCCACGCAGGCGTGCTCCTGCGCTACGTGCCGATGACCGCGAACCGGCTGACCGGAATCGTGTCCCGAGGCGGCAGCATCATGGCCAAGTGGTGTCTCGCCCATCATCGGGAGAGTTTTCTCTACACCCGATTCGGTGAGATCTGCGAGATCATGCGGGCCTACGATGTTTCCTTCTCCCTGGGTGACGGGCTCCGGCCCGGCTCGATCGCGGACGCCAACGACGAAGCTCAGTTCGCGGAACTCGAGACCCAGGGCGAGCTGACCCGATTCGCGTGGGACCTGGACGTGCAGACCATGTGCGAGGGACCCGGCCATGTGCCGATGCACATGATCAAGGAGAACATGGACAATCAGCTGGATTGGTGTCACGAGGCACCCTTCTACACGCTGGGTCCCCTCACGACCGACATCGCCCCCGGCTACGACCACATCACGAGCGCGATCGGAGCAGCGCAGATCGGCTGGTACGGCACGGCCATGCTCTGCTATGTGACTCCGAAAGAACATCTCGGACTGCCGAATCGGGAGGACGTCAAGCAAGGGGTGATCGCCTATCGCATCGCGGCGCACGCGGCCGACCTCGCGAAGGGGCATCCCGGTGCCAAAGCGTGGGACGACGCGCTTTCGAAGGCACGTTTCGAGTTCCGCTGGAGGGATCAGTTCAATCTTTCCCTCGATCCCGAGACGGCCCTCGCCTACCATGACGAAACGCTTCCTGCGGATGGAGCGAAGGTCGCGCACTTCTGCTCGATGTGTGGCCCTAAGTTCTGTAGCATGAAGATCACACAGGACGTTCGTGAGTACGCTGCCGGGTTGGGGATCGCCGAAGGAGAAGCGCTGGGCCACGGAATGAACCAGAAGTCGCGGGAGTTTCGTGAGAAAGGTGGAGAGGTGTACCTCCCCGAATCTGGGGAGCCCGCGCTGCCCTGACCCGAGCCGACGGATCGACTCGTATCCAATTGGAGTCCAGCATGTCCGCCAATGCCACTTCCCACGAGATGGACCTCGGCGTATGGGGGGTGACGCACACGGGTCGGATCCGCGCGGAAAACCAGGATTCGTTCTTCGCGCTCGAGCTCGCCTCGCCACCGTCGCCGGACAGCTCGCGCATCGGCCCCCGCAGCGAAATCGAGGAGGGAGACCAGAGCCGATGCCTGCCCTTGGGACCGAGAGGGGCGCTCCTCCTGGTGGCGGACGGGATGGGCGGTGCGGCGGGGGGAGAGATCGCGAGTCGGCTCGCCATCACCTCGGTCGTGGAAGCGATCGAGCGTATATGGCGTGGAGGAGGCGCGACCGCGCACGTCGAGCTTGCCGAGAAGTTGCGAGACTCGTTCGTCGAAGCGCATGCACGCATCCAGGCCTACGCGGAACAGCGTCCCTGGCTCCGCGGGATGGGCACGACCCTGACTGCGGCTGGTGTGCTCCGAAGCACGATCGTGTTCGCCCATGTGGGCGACTCTCGGGCCTATCTGCTGCGCGGGGAGCAGCTCACGCAGATCACGCGCGACCAGACTTGGGTGCAGGAAATGGTCGACGCCGGAACGTTAACGCCCGGACAGGCACGCACGAGTCCGCGTCGGAGCCTTCTCCTTCAGGCGCTTGGAACCACGCCCGGTCTCTCGGTTCCCGCATCACGCTGTGACCTGAGACCCGGAGACGTCCTCCTCCTCTGCTCCGACGGGCTCTCCGGTGTGCTGGACGACCGCGTCATCACCGAGGTCCTGCTCAGGGCGCCGGATCTGCGTGAGGCCTGCGAACAACTGATCGAAGCGGCGAATGCGGCCGGAGGTCCCGACAACGTCACCGTGATCGTAGCAGAGCCTCAGGCCCGCTGCTCGCAGGAAGCTCCTATCCGCCGAGAAACGACCGAGACAGCTGAAGGTCGACGGTGAAGTCGATCGCGGGACCGCTCGGGACGAGATCCTCGGCGAAGCTCACCTGCCACACCCACCGATCGCCCGCTCGACCCCCGAGACCGAGGACGAGATTGAGTGGGAATCCGTCCAGCGGGCCGCCGGTGAAACGCCGAAAGTAGCTCCCCATCCCATTGATTTGACCGAGCAGGGAGAGGCCGGGGCTGGCCGCATACTCGATCCCCGTCGAGAAGAACACGGTCTGATCGACCGTGATCGGCTCCAGCGCTTCGGGGGCGTTCGCCAACGTCAGACCGGCGGAGCCATGGACGTGGAGTGACTCGCCCGAAAGCCTTCCGTGAATCGAGACGGCCCCGTCCAGCCGACCCTCGTCGATGGGCCCACCGGCCCTTCTTACGTCGCCTCGCAGACTCAGCACCTTCGAGTTGTCCTCGGCCAGATAGAACCTCCACTTCGCGTGCAGCCGCACATCCTCGAGGGAGAACGTGCGTTGGTCCGTATCCAGGCCGAGGCTCTCCGGTTCGAGGTCGTCGTGCCGCAGGAAGAGGAGGTATTCGTTGTTCGGCCGCTGCTCCCGGCCCGCGTTCGGCAAGCTGAAGAGGTCGTGGAATCCCGAGATGAATCGGTCCAGGAACCCGTCCCACCCGGTGTAGAACCCCACCCGTCCACCGATCTCCAGCGAAGGAGTGATCCCGTATCTCGCGGTCCACGAATTGACCATCTGCTCGAGATCGAAGAGGTGGGCGTGACGCTCCCGGTTGCTCGCTTCGAACACGCTGGAGTAGGAGGTGGAGAAGTCGACTCGAAGGCTGCCCTCGTCGACCGGGTCCGCGATCTCCGCCTCGGGCACATAGAGCATCCGGTAAAGAGGATTCTGCACCGAGGTGGAGAGCGGGCCGACGGCTGTTTGAGCGGCGGCCAGGACCGGGCTCGCCACGAGGGCCGCCAGGCAGACCGTGGAGACCCTGCCCAGCAGCCGTGGAGGGCGGACGAAGGAGTCTCGAATCACGAAGGAATCTCGAATCATCCTGCGATCGTTCTCCCGAATCAGGATATCGCGGCGGGGAGCCGGTAGGCGCGGGGACCTCCCATTCTTCATCGAATTCTGCCGCATCGGGCGAACGAGGGTCAAGCCCCGGGGACCTCGCTCGGAACTTGTATGGAGGGGTCCTGCGCATTGCTGGGGTCTATTCAGGATGTTATTTGTGTATTTCGAGCACGGATCCCCCGATTTCCAGGGATCGCAATCGTACAGGAGGTGCACCTTGAGAGGCTCTATCAGGGCAGCGTTGCTCGGTGCTCTCGCCGTTTCGGCTCTGGCGGTCGCCGCCGAGGCGCAACAGAGCACGCAGTACGTGCGATACGAGCAGGCGGGACAGGTCTCCTGGGGCTTCCTGGACGGCGAGACGATCCTCCAGATCTCCGATGCACCCTATCTCGGTGGGAGCCCCACCGGGCAGTCGGTCAACCGATCTTCCGTGAAGCTGCTCGCGCCCGTCGATCCCACGCAGATCTTCATGACGGCGCTCAACTTCCGGAGTCATATCAGTGGAGAGCCCGCTGAGTACCCGGGTCTCTTCCTCGTGCCCCCGTCCTCCATCGTTGGCCCCGAGGATCCCATCGTACGCCCGCCCGACTCGCAGAATCTCCACTACGAGGCCGAGATGGTGATCGTGATCGGGCGAGAGGCCACGAACGTGTCTCTGGAGGACGCCCACAACTACGTCTTCGGGGTCGCAGCGGGGAACGACGTGAGCGAGCGGGCTTGGCAGGGCGCGGATATCCAGTGGGCTCGAGCCAAGGGAAGCCGGACGTTCAACGCGGTCGGTCCCGCACTCGTCACCGGGCTGGAGTACCAGAACCTCGACATCGAGGGTCGTCTGAACGGAGAGGTCCGTCAGAGCGAGAACACGTCCGACATGATCTTCGGCATCGATCACATGGTGCACTACATCTCTCGGTACTTCACGCTCTTTCCCGGAGATCTGATCTGGACCGGGACGATGGGTAGCACCCGCGCGATGGAGCCCGGGGATGTCTACGAGGTCGAGGTCGAGGGGGTGGGCGTGCTGAGCAACGAGGTCGTGCAGGGCCACTAGACGACGATCCGCGAGGATTCTCGCGGATCCTCTCCCGGGGGTATCGGGTTGCCGCGGCGGCCCGATACCCCTGGGTCATTTCAGGGAGGCAACGGACGTGCACTATCTACTTTTCTACGAACTGGCGGAGGATTACATGGAGCGAAGGGCTCCTCTTCGCGACGGTCACCTCTCCTTGGCTTGGCAGGCCCAAGAGCGTGGAGAGCTGGTCCTGGCGGGAGCGCTCTCCGAGCCGGCGGATGGAGCCGTATTCCTCTTTCAGGGATCAGGCCCCGAAGCCGCGAGGCAGTTCGCCGAAGCGGACCCTTACGTGTCCAACGGGCTCGTGACCTCCTGGCAAGTTCGTCCTTGGACCACCGTGGTCGGGGATCTCGCGTCCAACCCGGTCCGCCCCGGTCCGGGTTGAGACCCCGCCATCGCCGACTCTGCGCACGAGTCACTCAGACGGCAGGATGGACGCGACGGCGCCAACATGCGCGCCAGCCGCGGTGCCTGGGCGAACCCTAGGTCCTCCTCGGGAGGTCCTGGAAAGCTGACCGCGACCGGTCAGGGGTCGGAAACCAAGCGCCGCATGGCCGCAACGGCCACGCGGATCGCGTTCCTCTGGCCCTCGGCCAGACCCTCCGGCACCACCCGCTCGTGTTGCGTACGCTCCGCGACCACGCCGGTCACGCATCCACCACGCAGCCCGAGTGCGGCGCACATGGTCAGGATCGCCGCGGACTCCATCTCGTAGTTGAGCACGTTCAGGCTGCGTAGCTCGTCGGTCTGGCCCTGGAATCTGCGCAGCACCCGACCGGAGAAGGAGTCTAGGCGCTCCTGACCCGGGTAGAACGTGTCCGTGGAAGCCGTGACCCCGACGTGATGGGGGATTTCGAGCTCCGTCGCGGCGGCGACCAGGGCCCGGACGACCAGGTGATGGGCCACGGCCGGGTATTCGATCGGTGCGTACTGCGTCGAGGCCCCATCCAGACGCATGGCGCCCGTGGTGATGACGACGTCTCCGACGGAAACCCGCTCGCCGATCCCCCCAGTGGTTCCAACGCGGAGGAACGTGCGAACTCCCAGCTGCGCCAACTCGTCGATCGCGATCGAGGCCGAGGGGCCGCCGATGCCGGTGGACGTGACCAGCACCGGGTGGCCGTCCAGGTGGCCCAACCGACTCCGGTACTCGCGCTTCCACGCGAGCTCCCGAGCCTCCGAGTCCAATGCGTCACCAATCGCCGGCACCCGCCCCGGGTCACCCGGGACGAAGGCGCAGCGGGCCCCGCCTATGCCCGCGGCATCCAGATCCAGATGGTATACGCTCGTCATCGGGTGGTCGCGGATTCAGGCGATCTTGAAGATCTCGCGCTTTCCCCCTGTGACCAGCTCAGCGTATCCCTTCATCGCCTCGCCGAGACCGGGGCTCTTCGAACGTCCCTCCAGGATGTCGAAGTAGGTGCCGACGGACTCGACCTCCATCTCCATGGCGATCGTCCAGGTCGTCGCGACAGCGTCCGTCAGCACCCGGAGGTTCTTCGGACCCATGGCCTCGAAGTGTGGGATCGCGGCTTTGAGTTTCTCCACGAGATCCTTTCCGTGACCCGGCTTCGCATACATCGTGTTCCGAATGACATACATGCGAATCCTCCTCAGACCAATGAGTTCCGGTCAGCCGACGGATGGAGGGAGAAGGAACCCTCCGACGTGTCGTGATAGGTCGCCCCGAAGCCGGCCAGGATATCTCTCGAGGCGGCATCGGGATCTCCCCAGCATCGGCACGTGATCTTCTCGCAGGACTCCACGACGACGCCCAGGGGACCCTGACCCTTCTCGTTGGCGAGATGTGCCCTGAAGACGTCGTCGTTCGCGTAGATCTCCACCCACTCGCTCACGCCTGGAGCCGGGTAATCGACGTGATAGCAGATGACACCGGGGTGATCCTCGCTCATCACCCTGCAGAGCTTCTCCTGATTCGCCCGGAAGTCGTCCTCGCGTCCCTCTTTGATGTCCCATCGGATCTTGAGCATGATCGACACTTGACGGTCTCCTGATCGTTGCGGCGAGCTTACCCGCGCTCCTCGTTCGAGGGCGAGCGATCGGCCGACGGAATCCTCGGGCGTTCATCATGAGGGCTGAGTCACTCGAAGGCCAGACAAAGACCGTATCCGCCGAGGAGCGGTTGGTCGAGTCGAGGGGTCGATTCGGATTGCACGACCCCTACTTTCGGTTTATCTTCGGTGTCCCATGTCGACCCCTCCCTATATCGAGCTCCATACCCACTCGGGCTACTCCTTTCTGGATGGAGCCTCCCATCCGGAGGAGCTCGTGCTTCGTGCCTCCGAGCTGGGCTATCCAGCCCTCGCGCTCACGGACCACGACGGGCTATACGGGAGCATGGAGTTCGCACGATCCGCACGAGAAGCGGAGATCCGGCCCATCACCGGTGCCGAGATCACCCTGAGAGAATGCGGTCTCTCACAAGAAACCCCGGAACTGCAGCGGCGGCACGATGACCGGGGTCATGACGATGGGCAAAGAAGCTCGAAGAGCGGTGATTTTCGAGGCTCCTCACGTCCCGACGAGCCCGACCATTGCTGGCACGTCACCCTCTTGGCCGAGACACCCGGAGGGTATGCGAACCTCTGCCGTCTTCTGACCGAAGCGCATCGGAACAGTCCACGCACCAACCCTTCCCTTCCCCTGGATACGCTCCTGAAGCGGACCGAGGGCCTGATCCTGCTCACCGGATGTCGCCGGAGCCCACTCCTGGGGGCTCTCGAGAACTCGATGGCCAGCGGTGAAGCCTTCGCGAATCGTCTCCTTCGAGGGTTCGGACCCCAGAATGTCTTCGTGGAGCTTCAGGACAATCAGGTACGAGGAGATCCGTCCCGCATGCGCCGGTTGGCTCGGCTCGCCGATCGCATGGGGATCCCGGTCATCGCCACGGGAAACGTCCATTACCACCGTCAGGATCGGCACTCCCTTCAGGACGTCCTCACGGCGATCCGCCATCGCTCGACCCTGGACGGCTCTCATGGTCTGCGCCGGCCGAACTCGGAATTCCATCTGACCGATCCCAGCGAGATGGCCGATCGATTCGCCACCCGATCCGACGCGCTCGCCAACACCCTGCGAGTCGCGGAGCGATGCAGAGCCTTCGATCTGAACGAGGACCTGGGCTATGTCTTTCCGGACTTCGAGGGGAACGAGCAGGGCACCGCCATGGAAATCTTGACCGCGGTCACCAAAGCAGCTCTCACTGAACGGTATCCGGAGGATCCTCATGCCGCCTTTCCCGACCTCTCTCCGGCGGAAGCGGGTGGTATCGGAGCCCTCGTACGAAAGGCCCGGGAGCGAAAAGTCGAGGCAGAGCAACGTCTGGAGGAGGAGCTGCGGTTGGTGGAACGCCACGGCCTGGGGGGCTTCTTCCTGGTCTACAGGGACATCATGGAGCTGGCTCGAGAAGTCGCGGCTCGTGTTCGAGGTTGTGCCCCACGCGCAAGCTCGGGGCTACCACCCGGACGGGGCCGAGGCTCATCCGTCTCTTCCATCATCTGCTATCTGATCGGTCTCTCTCACGTGGATCCGGTCGAGGCCGATCTCTTCCTCGGACGGTTTCTGAACGACGCGGTCGGATCCGTACCGGACATCGATCTGGATTTTCCTCGCGACATTCGCGAGCAGCTGATCCTGGAAGTCTACGAGAAATACGGACACGACCACGCGGGTCTGGTTGCCATCTTCCCCACCTATCGTCTCCGCTCTGCCGTACGAGAGGTCGGGAAGACGCTCGATCTGCCTCCCGGCGACCTGGAGAAGGTGTCGAAGCTGGCCGAGCACCGCTCCGCTGCCGGACTCCGAGAAGATCTGGCTCTGTTTCCCGAGTTTCGGGACAAGCTGGACAGCCGACAGTGGAGCCTGTTTCTCGAGCGAGTGGAGGAGATCGGGGGTCTACCTCGTCACATCTCCCAACACGTGGGAGGGATGATCATCTCGAGCCGTCCACTCGTGGAGCTGGTCCCCCTGGAGCCGGCCGCCATGGAGGGACGCTTCCTCTGTCAGTGGGACAAGGACTCCTGTGACGACGCCGGGTTCATCAAGATCGATTTCTTGGCGCTGGGCATGCTCTCGTTGGTCGAGGAAGCCGTGGATCTGATCGCGGAGCGAGGAAAGAAGCTGGATCTATCCCGGATCGACCTGAAGGACCCGGAGATCTACCGGCGCATCCAGGGTGGAGACACCGTCGGGCTTTTTCAGGTCGAAAGCCGCGCGCAGATCCAGATGCTGCGCCGCACGCTCCCCTCGAACATCAAGGAACTGGCGGTCCAGGTGGCCATCGTGAGACCGGGGCCCATCGTGGGGGGAGCGGTGAACCCCTACGTGCGGAGAAGAGAAGCCCAGCGCAACGACCCCGCCTATCGGATCCCCTACGATCACCCACTTCTCGAGAACGCCCTCGAGGAAACGCTGGGCATCATCATCTATCAGGATCAGGTGCTCCAGGTCTGCCGGGACCTGGCCGGTTTCACGGATGGACAAGCCGAGTCACTCCGCCGCGCAATGAGTCGCAAACGATCGAAGGACGCGATGCGGTCGCATTGGGACGCTTTTCTGGAAGGAGCTCTCGCCCGGGGCGTCGACGAGGAAACCGCG
This sequence comes from Gammaproteobacteria bacterium, assembly GCA_024638345.1. Taxonomy (GTDB): domain Bacteria; phylum Gemmatimonadota; class Gemmatimonadetes; order Longimicrobiales; family Gaopeijiaceae; genus JAAXGI01. The sequence goes on from JAHEKL010000022.1 coordinate 13,775, forward strand.
AAGGAAGTGTTCCGGCAAGTCGTCGGATTCTCGGAGTTCGGCTTTCCGAAGTCGCATGCCGCCGCATTCGCTCTTCTGGCCTATCAGTCCGCCTGGCTGCGTCATTACTTCCCCACTGAATACTATGTGGCGTTGTTCAATAATCAGCCCATGGGGTTCTACTCTCTCGATGCCCTGGGACGAGACGCTCGCCGAAACGGGATCGGGATCCGACTCCCCGACGTGAACCTGAGCCGGGTCACATGCACCGCCGAAGGAAAAGATCTGCGGGTGGGCCTAGGCTTCGTTCGCGGATGGGGCACGGACATCGCCCAGCAAGTGGTGCAGGAGCGCGAGCAAGGCGGCACCTACGTTTCCCTCGTCGATTTTCTGAGACGGACCCCGGCCGCCCTCAAGCGCCCCGCTGTGGAGAACCTCATCTGGGTGGGAGGTCTGGATGGGCTCGGTCTAACCCGTCGAGAGCTCCTTTGGCAGACGGGACTCTGGCTGGGACCCGATGAAGAGCGAGGACGAGCCGAGGGCAGGTCGGACGATCCTCAGCTTTCCATCGTGCTCGGTGACCCCGACACCAATCGTTCCTTCGGAAACCTGGATGACCGGGGCCGGATCGTGGCCGAGTACCGAATGCTACGATTCTCGACCGAGCTGCATCCTCTCAGCCTGGTTCGCGAGCGTCTTCCTCCGTCGACGCTCACCTCCGATCGCTTACCCGGTCTCCCCGAAGGGTCGACCGTGAACCTCGCAGGCATCGTGATCGCTCGGCAGAGACCACAGACTGCCAAGGGTTATGTATTTGTTCTAATTGAAGATGAGAGTGGTCATATAAATGTGATTGTCAAGCCGGAGATCTACGAGAAGTATCGTGCGGAGGTGCGTATGGAGCCTTTCCTGTCGGTTCGGGGAAAGCTGAGAAAGGACGGAGCGACCCTGAACATCATCGCGCAGGAGATCCGAGCACTTCGCACCGAAGCGGAGCCCGGCCAGGCGGATGCTCGACTTCCAGCCACGCTGGACTACTGGGGGGAGCGCGGGCCGCGCCGATCCACCGGGAAGCCCTCTCCGCAGGCCACGGACTCCTTCGCTTATCTCAGCTCACTCCGGGAGACTCCCCCCGGAGTGAAGAGCTTCGGATGACGGTGGCTACTCGCCCCCTCCGGTGACCGTGAAGAAGATCGTGTCCACGACCGGAGGGTCTAGCGGAATGTGCACTCCGTCGGCGACGACCGCGATGATGCGATGTTCTCCCGGAGTCAGTCCCTCCAGCATGTGCACGCTGGTGCCGTCCCCCTTGTGGATGATCCCGTCGACCCCAGCCGGAATGATCTCACCCATCGGGGTGACGTCCACGTCCAGGAAGATGTGGTGATGGCCGGTCCCCGGGTCCATCACACCCGCCTCGGTGATCGAGATCCCCGTGGTTTCGAGAACGACCTCGACGCCGGGCCCAGCCACCTCAGCGCCATCGCCGGGTTGGACGATCGAAACCGTGCCCGTAGTCATGGGCATCTCGGCCGGCATCTCCTCGGCATCAGGTGCGTCCATCTCCGGGGTGGTGTCTCCTCCACATCCCGAGAGCGCGAAGAGCGCAGCCACCGGTAGCCACACGATCTGCCGATTTCGCATCGGACTATCTCCCCCATCCAAAGTTCTCGTTGACACGGGCCGGGGGCGTGCCCCCCAGTCCCGGACCCGGATATTGTGACGAACCTTGGGCGTGATGGAAACCCCCGACGTCGGCGATCAAGGATCGCCGGACAGAATTTGAACCCGACGGATGCCGACCTGGCTGAGGCGTGCCTGTAGGCCCCACCAGTCGTCGGTCTCGGTCGGATTGGGGATCAGAATCCTAAGGCTGAACTGGTCGTCCGCCGCCCTCGCATCGGCGAGGATGCGCACGCCCTCCTCCTCGTCCGTTCCGTACCAGGCTAACCGAATCTGACCCGATTCGGTGACCTGAACACCCACCGGATCCAGGTTGGACGGATCGTCGACGACCCGCAGTCCCGACGCGGCCGAGGCCGTCCTGGATCGAACGGTCTCATTCACCTCGGGAGACCCGCCCCCGAAAAACGCGACGTTTCCGGCTCGCGAAATGCGATCCCACAGGCTGGAGGGAATCGACTCGACGTCCGCGACGAATACGGACACGTTGACCCGGGCGTCGGGAAATCGCACCAGCTCCCCACGCACCGTGCTGTCGCCCGGACCTTGGCCGTAGACGGACTGCGCGAGTGGGAAGGCCGTGGTCAAAGCCAGCAGCCAAAGCCGAATCGGAAGATGGGACCTGCGACGCACGCCGATCGGGTCTCCTCCGGGTGCGGGCCAACGCGGGGCCGGCTTTCAGGTGCGTTTCCGACGGCTCGGGACAGACCCTCGGTCCGAAGGGCGGCAGGATCGCGAGGATGTGACCGAAGACGTCGGCTCGATTCTCCAATAATACACCGAGTGTCTTCCGTGAACACGTCGGCCGCCACGAAAGGACCTTCGCAGTCCTAGTGAAGACATCGTATTACCGTCGCGCTGACGGCGTCCGCGTCGGGTCGCGCTCGTGGCTCGCACAGGTCAGTGGACCGGCGGTAGATTGGGCGATAGCTTCTTCCCCGTTCTTCCGACCAACTTCACCCGAGGGAACACCAGATGGCAGATAGAAAAGGATCGAAAGGAGCCGCCGTTCTCTTCGTCGCCGTCGCCGCGCTCGCGGCCGGATGCGCGAGCGGCGCCGCACCCGAACCGGGACCGGCCCCGATGGCCGATGCCGCCCCGGCAGCCCCGACGCCCGAGCTGATCGCCGAGGGGCAGCAGATCTTCGGGGGAGCGGGACGGTGCTCGGTCTGCCACGGTTCGGGGGCGGTGGGTGGCCGATTCGGCCCTGACCTGACCGACGCGGAATGGGCTTGGATCGATCCGGCCAGCCCATCGGCCATGGCCGATCTCGCGAACTTGATCCGGACTGGGGTCACTGAACCGAGGATTTCCGACACGGGAATGCCCCCGATGGGCGGAGGCAACCTCACGGACGCCCAGCTCAACGCTCTGGCGGCCTACATCCTGTCGCTCTAGCCCGCGGTCGACCCCGCTCGCTGCCTCTGACGACCACATGACCGGCCCCCCGGAGAACTCCCGGGGGACGCCGAGTCGTCGGGCGGAGCATCGGGGATACCCGACCTCAACCTCCCCAAAGTCGCCCCGGATGTCTGGACAGCCGCCTCACAGCGGTTCCTCCGAGGATCGACACCCGAAAGAAAAAGCTGATTGACATAGGCTAAGTCGTGACGTACGGTAGGCTAGGTGAATCCTCAAAGGAGGAGCCTGCGCGATGCGCGGGAGCGGGCAATCCCGCAGTTGACAGGTGAACGATGGGTCCGGGACGCCCGAACCTCGGTTTCACCAATGACACGGAGTACTGCATGCGCACCACCGGCACGGTAAAGTGGTTCAACGACGCCAAGGGCTTCGGGTTCATTACGCCGGAGGACGGCTCGAAGGACTGCTTCGTCCACCACAGCGCGATCCAGCAGGAGGGGTTCAAGTCCCTGTCCGAGGGCGAGCGAGTCGAGTTCGACCGCGTCGAGGGCGAGAAGGGCCCGGCTGCGGAGAACGTCGTGAAGGTCGGCTGACCCAGAGACTCCTCATGGGTGGTCGAAGAACGAGGGCCCGTCGGTAACGCCGGCGGGCCCTCTCGCGTCTCGGGGAGTCGAGTCTACTGCGTGACCTCCGGCCCCTCTCCCTCTTCCAGCCACTCTTCTTCCCAAATCCCTTCCCCGACGAGGAAGTTCTGGAGGATCTCGGCCTGCTCGTTGTGCACTGCGACGATCGAGTCGCAGCGAACCGCCAGCTCGCTCAGCCCCTCCGATTCCGTCTCCCACCGATCGACCGCGTCGTTGTATTCGCCTACGAGCTCCATGTAGCCGTCGTAAGCCTCCGCCGGCACGCCCCTGGGATCGAGGGATTCGAGCGAGTCGAGATCGCTCCGAAGCCCCTGAGTCTCGCTGGCCAGCCCCTGGAATCGGATCTCGGACCGATCCCTGATGGACAGGCACGCTTCGACCTCGGCACGTAGGTCGAGGAGATCGTCTCGAAGCCCCTCCGCGACCACGACCGAGGAATGCGCTCGCGAGGCCCGGGCGAGACGTGAGGCCGCGCCCGCCATCACGAGTAGGAACACCGCAACCGCGATCCAGCGGGTCACACCCGTGATCATGCACGACCTCCGGCGATTCCGAGGTCGGTGAGCCTTCGAGCGACAAGATCCGATGTAATCGAGCCCATCGTGTCATCCACCAGCGAGGATCCGCGCACTTCCGGACCTGAAAATCGATGCCATCGTGCGTCGGATCAAGGCAGCAGCTCGCGGCCCGCCGCGTTCGCGACTCGGGTGCTGGGAGCGTCGTACCGCGCAGGTTGCGACCCGAATGCCGCCGTGCGAGCATACAGAGTCGCCCGTGCCGCCCACTATGGCGGGGCCAGCGCGGACGGCCAGCTGATCTCGATGTCTCTTACCGGACGGAGTTCGATGCAGCTCCAGATCAAGGTGGATCAGAAGACCGGCAAGATCGAGGATGCGAAGTTCAAGTGCTTCGGGTGCGGGAGCGCGATCGCGTC
>JAHEKL010000023.1:0-16841 GCA_024638345.1 Gammaproteobacteria bacterium
ACCATAGCGGTCGGCCTTGGGTCTCAGGAATTCGCCCCGGGTCTCGTTGTGGACCACCTTGCCGACCACCGGCTCGAGCAGGATCTCCACCTGGTCCCGCCGCCGATTCAAGCGACGCTCGAGGCTGGCCCCTGCGAGGGTCAGGTCCAGCGACTCCTCGAACCAGCGACCGCTTCGGGTCCAATCTCCTCTGGTCGGGAAGACGGCCAGGAGCCTGCCGTCCTCCGCGCTCCCAAATGCCACGGATCCGTCGGGGATCGTGAAGACATGCTGCCAGAACGAGTAGCCCGGCCGGAACATCTGCATGGCGTCGAAGTCCCGATTCAGCATCGTCTGCCCGTGATAGTAGACGAGCTGCTCGTCCGTGAGCTCGAAGTCGACTTCCACGTCCACCGCTTCGATGGTGGATCGGGCTGGGGCCGGGGGGCTTCTGGTAATTGCGCCCTGGCCGGGCTGTTGCGCCGAGAGAGCCGTGGTCCACCCGGAGCCATCGAGCGCGAAGCTCGCGATGATCGCCAGACTTAGAATGGACGCTGCTCTCATGAACGGCCGGGCCGAGGTAGCACTACTGATTCGAATCGGAACCAACGCCTTCGCTCGTGCGGATAAACAAATGACGTCGCACGAGCAATCATAATGCGAGACCCGGGCGACTTCCGCAACGTTTCTTTCCAGTGTCCCTCTCGTCATACCTCCCACTCATTCAGAACACTTGCAACGTCCGTGCCTGTTTCCGAGGGGTGGAGTCGGCACCCGGAGCCGTCTCGGAAATCTGAGGGGACGCGGAACCCCCCCAGCGTCTCGCAACGCCGAGGGGGCTTCGGTACCTCGCTCTGAAACCCGAGAAGCGAGCTGGCTTCCCGCGATACCTCCGTTCAGCCGGTCAGGGCAGGCTCAGGGTCACCAAGCGAGCTGGATTCTGCACCTGCACGGACACGTACTGCTTGCCCTCGTGCATGTAGGTCATCATCCCGTACTGACCCGGGCCCGGGATGTTGACCTCGCCCACCTTCTCCCCCGTCAGCTTGTTGTACGCATGGATGGCGGGGCCCTCTTCGTTGTCGTGCTCGGCGATCAGGAGGTCACCGGCCACCAGCTGGATCGAATTGCCCCCCCCTCCGAACTCGGACGTGTCGACGCCCTGTAGAGCCGGATGGTTCCTGATGTTGTCCTCGACCACGCCGGTCGGAACCCACCAGATCCTCTCACCGGTGTTCATGTCGTACGCCGACAGCCGGCGGTAAGGAGGCTTGAAGATCGGGAGCCCATCGACCCGGGGCAGTCCACCACCCGGTCCGGCGACCCACTCGGAAATGGTAGTGCCCGTCGTCGCCGGGTCGTCCGGAACGTCGGCCTCGGCCCCGGACATGACGAAGCCCCCACCACAGCGCGGTCCCGAGGGCACGTACATGATGCCGGTCGTCGGATCCATGGCCGCCGGACTCGGAATGTTCAGGCCTCCGTCGCAGCGGATGTTGCCCGCCCACTCAGACTCGTGGCCGACGTGCATCCACGGCATGTAGGAGCCTCCGATCCGATACTGGCTGACGATCTCCATCGCTTGCGCCCGGAGTTCCGGCGTCCAGTCGATGATACGATCCTCGGCCAGTCCCTGCGGCTCCATCGGCTCCGGTCGGGTCGGGAAGGGCTGGGTCGGGGACGACCAGTTCCCGGGTATTTCCGTCTGCGGTACCGGCCGCTCCTCGATGGGCCAGATCGGCTCACCCGTCTCACGGTTGAACGCGAAGATGAGCCCCTGCTTCGTGGTCTGGATGACCGAGGGGACCTGCTGGCCGCCCACGTTCAGGTTGGCGACGATCGGGACGTTCGGGAGGTCGTAGTTCCAGTCGTCGTGATGGACCGTCTGGAAGTGCCACACCCGCTCACCCGTATGCACGTCCAGCGCGATGGTGCTCGTTCCGAACAGATTGGCGCCGGGACGGAACCCACCGAAGTAGTCGATCGTCGGAGGGTTGGTGGGGATGTACACGATCCCTCGCTCGTTGTCCGCCGAAATCGGGGCCCACGAGGAGATGTCACCGGTCCACTGCCAGGCATCGTTCTCCCATGTCTCGTGGCCGAACTCACCCGGACGCGGGATCACGTGGAACTTCCAGAGGTGCTCGCCCGTCCGAGCATCGAATGCCTGGATGTCGCCGGGTACGTTCTCGATTCGAGTCTGGTTGTATCCCTGCTCGGCGGAATTCCCGACGATCACGACGCCGTCCACCACAATCGGAGGCGAGGAGGTCGTGACGTACCCGAGCTCTCTCGGGATCCCATAGTCGGCGTCGTAGGCCTGGTTCCAGTCCTCCCAGGGTCCCCAGCCGTCGAGCAGTGGGGGTAGCATGTCGACCACGCCCGTCTCGGAGAAACCCTCCAAGGGCACGGGCGCCCCGAAGCCCTCGAGCGGTCGGCCCGTCTGGGCGTCCAGCGCATGCAGGAAGAAGCCCGGCGACGAGTAGTAGAGCACGTCCCGCCCGTCTATCTCGGCAAACGCGACGCCCTTGCCGTAGTTCTGACGCATCGAACGCTCGAATCGCTCGGTGTTGGGCTCGCGGTAGGTCCAGAGGGTCTCACCGGTGGCCGGGTCCATCGCCACGACCGTACGGCGGTGTCCCGCCACGGTGTAGAGCGCTCCCTTGTAGTACTGCGGGGTCGCCTTGAACTGTAGCTCCTCGACCGGACCGAAGTTGTCCGCTCTCCAGATCCAACTGACCTCCAGGTCATTGAAGTTGGAGGCGTTGATCTGGTTGGCCGACGAGTAGCGGGTGCCCCAGGCGTCCGCGCTCTGGTACCGCCACTCTCCATCGGGGTTGTTGCGTTCCTGGGCACTTTGGGCCTGACCGATGGTTGGCACCATCAACGCACCCACAAGCGCCAAGGCGAACCATCGCGACGGCCGCGCGATGCCGAGAAGAGATGCAGGCATGGTTCCCTCTCCGGGAAGAGCGGTGAACTTTCAGAGGAGCTCGCACGCAAGATCGCCCAACGAACAGAAGGCGTTTCGTACGTACAATCGCCCCCGACTACAAGACCATCATACTAGGACGACCGCGATCGCTGGGCCAGTATGGTCGGGGTGAAATGGGGATCCCCGGTCGACCCGTCGAACGCGGCGCGGACATGACCCAAACCCTCAAGATTGAGGACACCGCGAATCGCCGAAGTGTTCCGGTGAGCGGCAGGTTCTGGAGCCCTCTGGGCGCCTTCCGGCTGGGTGAGTCGTCCAGCGGACCGACGAGAGCATGTCGGCTTCACGAGAGCGTTGCAGCAAGGTACCGTTGTCGGCAGCCTTCCGGAGGGGCATGTTGGCCCGACTGAAGACCTACGACCCTGTAACCCACAAGAGGAACACTCAATGACTCTGAAAGAAATCCTGCGGCAGGACGCGGAAAGCGTCTACCATGCGACGGAAGGCCTCTTTGGGCTGGTCGAGGATAGTCAGTTGGGCTGGAAGCCGTCGACCGGAAGCAACTGGATGACGGTTGGACAGCTGCTCAAGCACTGCTCCGAAGCATGTGGCATGACGGTGAAGGGGTTCATCACCGGGGACTGGGGAATGCCCGACGGAATGGAGCCCGGTGATTTGCCGCCCGAGGAGATGATACCCGCGGCCGAGAAGATGCCCGGCGTCCAGAGCGTGGAAGAGGCCGTGCGACTCCTGTCGGAGGACAAGGCTACGACGATGAGGCTCTTCGACGAGGTGAGCGAGGACCGGCTCGCCAACGAGAGGAGTTCCGCTCCCTGGGGCGGACCCGAGCGAACACTCTTTCAGCACTGTCACGAGATGATCTGGCACCTCTCACAGCACAAGGGCCAACTCTACTACTACCTGAAGCTACAGGGGCAGCCCGTCAACACGATGCACCTCTGGATGGGCGGCACGGGCTGAAACGACTTGCCGGACCGGTCTATCGGTCCTGCCGACACGAAGCGATCTGGACGCGAGGGCTGACGGTCGATCGCGGGATCGTCAGAGATCCAGCGTAAGAACTTCGCTTTCGCCTTCCTCGGCGATGTCGTCCTTCGGCGGCGCGAGGCACTCCGGTCCCTCGTTCTCGGGACGGTTCACGTAGGTCGAGACGGGTCGAAGCTTGAGTCCGTCGGACGGGAAGGGCTCGAGCATCTCGCGCAAGGTCTGGGAGGGAACATCGGGATCCACCCAGGCATTCCAGGCTCCGGGATCTGCGAGGATCACGGGCATGCGGTCGTGGATCGGTGCGAGCACCTTGCTGGCGTCCGTGGTGAGGACGGTGCAGCTGAGGATCTCGGCACCATCCCCACGCCACCGCTCCCAGAGTCCGGCGAAACCAAAGGGCCGGCCCGAGTCGAGCTGAATCCAGTACGGGATCTTCCTGCCCTGCCCCCCCGGCGGCGCCTGCCACTCGTAGAAGCCGTCCGCGAGGATCAGACAGCGTCGACCCTCACGCCAAGCGGCTCGAAACGCGGGCCTGCTGGACACCGTCTCGGAGCGGGCGTTGATCGTCCGATATCCGAACTTCGGGTCCACAGCGGAGGGTGGAATCAGGCCCCATCGGAAGGCGGTCACCCTGCGCCCATCGCGGTCGTCGAGGAGGACCGGAACCTCCTGCGAGGGAGCGATGTTGTAGCGAGGCTCGTGCTTGGTCAGTACGACCTCGACGCCATAGGCGATCGCTATCGCCTCCTGGTCGATGGTCAGGCCATAGCGTCCACACATCCGCGAGTCCGGGCTACGCCGTTCGGGCTTGCACCCAGTGGGCCAGAGCGGGCGACTTCCGGGCCCAGCCGCTCAGTCGGCGAGTGGGTCGGGACGAAGCTGGAACTTGAGCACTTTGCTCGTGTTGCCCTGACCACCCTCCATGTGGAACGGGGCGCGGGTGCTGATGGTCGCCCAGAGCCCCCTCCCCTTCCATCCGGCGTCCGGATCGTCGATCCGACCGTCCATCCACTTGGTATAGAAGCCCAGGGGATACGGAACCCGCAGGACGACCCATTCACCGTCGTTCCAGACCAGGAGTCCCTCCGACGCGTTGCCGGTGTTGATCGGGACGTTGTCGCCCAGGCCCAAGGCGCCGAACTGGTCGACCCACGTGTAGTAGCTGGCTTCGGCGCTACCGGGAGTCTCTACCCCCTGTAGCTGCGGTAGCGGCTCGGTATAGAACGTCCAGCCTTCGGGACAGTGCTGCCCGGTGGCCTCGGGTCCGTTCAATGGACCCGCGCAGTCGCGTCGATCGAACCGACCCAGATGACCGCTCGCCAGGGCGACCCAGGCCACGCCATCCCGGTCGATGTCCATACCGCGCGGAGAGAAACCCTCGATGGGCTCGCCGTTGGCGTCGAGTGGTAGTTCGTAGTACTCCGCGAGCGACGTCTCTTCGGGCGTCTGTCCCGGGTCCAACCGGACCACCGCCCCGGGGAACCCGAGCGACGAGGCCCAGACCGAGCCGTCGGGTGCCGGCGCGACCGCATAGAAGCCCGCGACGATTCGCTTGTCCATACTCGGATCGATGGGCTCGTCGGGTTCGACGTACGCGTCCCGCACACCGTTCCCGTTCGTATCGAGGATGAGCGGGGTCCAACCCTGGGACGCTTGCTCGTCGCCCGTCTCCAAGAACATCCGGGTGTTCAACCAGCCGACGACCTGTCCTCCTCCGCTGGTCCAGAGCGTGTTGTCTTCATCCTCCGCGAACATCAGATGGTGGGTGCTGAAGCAGGTGCTGATGTGGGTATACTCGTCCGTCGCCGGGTCGTACACGCCCAGATGGCGACCCGCGCTCTCTGTCGGGATGACACGCGCGGACGGGTGATCCGAGCCTTCTCGGCAAAACGGCGGATTCGGCCGAGGCCGGACGGTAGCCGTCAGCCATACGCGACCCTCGCCGTCGATCATTGGATTGTGAACGTTGGTCTTGCCGTCCCAGGTGATCTGATCCCCGAAGTACGGCGATGGTGCACCCATCGTCGGGGCCGCGGCCGTAGGTGTCTCGGGATCTCGGACCGTCAGAGGGATCTCGGACGCCCTGTGGCTCTGGGGATCGAGGACGGGGGTGTAGTCGGCGCTAAGCTCCAAGGCGCCGAAGACCGGACCGTTGGCGTTTACGGTCGGATCGCGTCGATCCGTCGAGACGACGTCGTGTAGATACGCCGTCGGATCGGCCCAGTCCCAGATGGTGATTACGACGTTGCGCTCCAGACCCTGGGGCCGCGGTGGCTCGGGCGGGGTCTCTCCGGCGGCAATGCGATCGGTCCAGTCCGCGAACATCGCAAGGGCTCGCTCACGCCCCAGCTGGTTCAGGCTTCCGCTCATCTGGCCTCCGGCCTGCCCGGAAAGCAATCTACGCTCCCATGCCATCACCGAGGACTCGAACTCCCCGAGCTCGGGGGGGATGATTCTGGTTCCCAGGCTTCCAAGCTGGTGGCACGCGGTGCAGTTGCCTGACTTCATGCGTCGGAGCCAGTCCGCCTGCGTCGCGATGTTCTCGGAGATCCCGTTGCCTTCGGGGCCCGTCCCGGGGAAGTCGCTCCGGTGAGGTACGCGCATCAGCGAGAGCCAGTGGCCCGCGGGGTAATAGTAGGCGGCCGAACGCGCATCCGGTGCCGGAACCGCCGTCAGATCCAACGTACCTCCGGGGCTTGCTTGGATCCGTGGGGAATCGACCAACCCATAGCCTCGAACCCAGACCTCGTACGTGGCGTCCGGGAGGTCGGGAAGCAGGAATCTGCCCTGGTCGTCGGTGACCACCAGGCGCGCGAATCGGGTCGGGAGGTCCTCCGTCTCGGCAATCACCCAGACGCCGGCTTCAGGACCGGATGGACCGCTGACCACCCCCCCGATGTCGTCTCCATCTCCGGCTGGAGCGCTCTCCCCCGACTGACAGCCCGCGATCAGGAGCGTGCCGATGAGGGCGATCGATGCGTGGAAGAGGGCGGTTCGCTGAACGGGCTTCATTTCGACTCCCGGATGCTGAGCGTTATCTCGAAGGCGAGCCAGGAAGGAGCGGATCGCCGTGGAGCTCGGGCGACGCTCCGAGCGTCAAGATAGCCTGCTCAGCCGCCCTTCGCCAAAGCGACCCACGGAGTGAGGGCGATGGGACAGTCCGAGCACTGGAAGACGACCGGACTCACGCTCTGCTGACGGTAGTCGGCGAGGCGAGGATGCGTTCGAGCGTCTTCCGATCCTTCCGCTTGAGCGTCACGAACTTCATCCCCAGCAGGGTCCCATCCTCTTCGTCCGTGCGGGTCCAGATGACCTCACCGGTTCCGCCGAACTGATTGAACTGGAATTCGACGCTCGTGCCCCGGTCTCGCTCTTCCTCGGCCAGGACCAGCATTCCACTCGAGGAGATGTTCACGGACACCCCGAGAAACGGCTCAATGGACCCGCCGGCGCGCAACTCGACCGGCAGCTCGATGTCGAACCGTGGTGCAGGTACGCTCATCAGGTGAGACTCGACGCGGAGGAAAGCCAATCAGTTTAGCTCGGTTTCAGCTAGAGCTTCCATCGTAGTGGCCCGTGGGGAGCAACGTCAAGCCGATCGAAACCCAACGACATTCGCGCCTACTGGAACCGATTCCGTCGTTCAGTGCCGGGAACAGCGAGGGGGAGTAATGGATCGAGCCCCCTTCGAGTGAGAGGCCCACTCGGCGCGAAGAGCGAGCATCGGATCGAGCCGCGCCGTGCGCCGAGCGGGGCCGGGCACGCGGCAGCCCGGATCGCACCCAGGGAGCTCGTCGTTTACGGATGGGCGGGCCCGCTGTTAAGGTGGGGCGCCATCGCGACCCGAACAGGCGGAGGCGCTCGGCGCTTCCGTGTCCTTGCCCATCGCTCCTCGATGGAGGGGGCCACCATCGCTACCCAATCGGTAGGCGGACGCTCGCTCACCAGGCACATGCGACTCCGGTCTGCGACCGCGCTCGTGATCGCGAACATGATCGGCGCGGGCATCTTCACGACCACGGGGTTCCAAGCGGCGGATCTGGGTCATCCGACCTACATCTTCGTCCTCTGGATCGTGGGTGGCGTGCTGGCCCTGTTGGGTGCCCTCTGCTACGCCGAGCTCGGCGCGCTGATGCCCCAGGCCGGTGCCGAGTACGTCTACCTGCGAGAGACCTACGGCTCGGGCGTCGGGTTCATGAGCGCATTCGTGTCTTTGGTGGCCGGCTTCTCCGCCCCGATCGCGGCCGCCTCGAAGAGCTTCGTCCTCTATCTCGGTCACTTCTTCCCATACCTTGCAGGCGAGCCCGTCTTCGGGGGGGTCGCAGTCGTGGATCTGGTCGCGGTGGGAATCGTTTGGGGGCTCGTCGGGATTCACATGCGGGCGGTGCGTTCAGGAACGGGCTTCAACGACTTCATGACCGTCTTCAAGGTGGGCGGTATCGTGGCGATCATCCTCGCCGCCGCGGCGGTCGGAAGGGGGACCGTGTCCAACCTGGCTACGGTGTCCCCCTCCTTCGAGGAGTTGGGCCAAACGGACACGCTTGCCGCCTTCGGGACCTCGCTGATCTTCGTGATGTTCTGCTACTCGGGATGGAACGCGGCGGCCTACATGGCCGGCGAGATGGAGCACCCGCAGCGCGATCTGCCGCGCTCGCTGCTACTGGGCACGGGAATCGTGCTCGTCCTCTACGTCGGCCTCAACGCCGTCTACTTCTACGGGGCCAGCGTGGACGAGCTGGCGGGTCAGGTCGAGGTCGGACTCGTGGCATCACGCTCGCTCTTCGGCGACGGGGGTGTGAGCCTCGTGACCGTCGTGCTCTGTGCTTCGATTCTGGCCTCGGCCTCTGCAATGACGCTGGCGGGCCCGCGCGTCTACTACGCCCTGGGCAAGGACTTCACGCCGTTCTCGTTCATGGCTCGAACCCGGCGTGGTGGCGCGCCCATGATCGCTCTGCTCGTGCAGGGGGTGGTGACCAGCATCGTCATACTGTCCGGTCGGGTGGATCAGATTCAGCAATACGCGGGATTCACCGTGACCTTGTTCGCGAGTCTCGCGGTGTCCTGCGTCATCGTCCTCCGCATCCGCAGCCCCGATCTGGAGCGACCGTTCCGGGCGTGGGGATACCCGATCAGCCCACTCCTCTTTCTCGGCGTCTCCGTATGGATGATGTACTGGGCCTTCCAGGGACGCCCTACGGAGTCCGTTCTATCGTTGTTGACGGTACTACTGGGGGGTCTCATCTTTGCGCTCTCCGTACCTCGCCGGAAGTCTCGCAGGAGCTGAGAGCAATGCGCCGATCCATGAGAGTCCAATCCTTGACCCCGCTGGTGATGGTCGGGTGCTGCCTGATCACGTCCCCACTATCCGCTCAGCTCGGCGGGCGACCAGCGAACGAGTGGGCCATTACGCTCGAGAGCGGCCAGCGACTGGAGCGGCTGCAGATCGAGGAGGTGGTGGCTGCCCTGGGTCTGCGTCCCGGTGAGGTCGTGGCCGATATAGGGGCGGGGACCGGCGTGTTCTCGATTCCCATGGCGCTGACGGTCGGTCCGACGGGTCTCGTCCTAGCGCAGGAGGTCGATGCGGGGTTCCTACCGATCATCGAAGAAAGAGCCGGCGCGGAGGGCGTGACGAACGTCGAGACGGTGCTGGGAGCCTTCGAGGACCCCAGGCTGCCCCGACGGGACGTCGACGTCGCGTTGTTCCATGACGTGCTGCATCACATCCAGGAGCGCGAGTCCTACATCCATGCTTTGGTCGAATACATGGCCCCGGGGAGCCGCATCATCGTCGTGGACTACGACTCGAACGTGCCCGGCGTGTCCCATTCGGACGAGCCCGAAATGCTGATCACTCCCCAGCAGGTCGAGGCGTGGATGGCCGATGTCGGATTCGAGGTGTCGAAGGTCCACCAGATGTTCGAGGACAAGTTCTTCGTGGAGTACACCAGGGTCGACTAGAGCGTGGCGACCCTGCTCTGCCGAGAGAGGATACAGAGCTCCGGCGACGCGACCGTGAAACCCGATCGTGACCCGCGTGACTGATCTCCTATCAGAAGTTCCGCACGAAGTTGACCAGGGATAGGGCGACCACGTCACCGTCGCCGACGGGTACCACGAAGCCAGCCAGCTCGCCGTGCGCACTCCGAGGAAAGGCCACATGCGCCGCATCGAGATGTACGATACGACCCTGAGGGACGGAAGCCAGGGAGAAGGGGTCAACTTCTCTCTGCGAGACAAGCTACAGATCGCGGAGAAGCTCGATGACCTCGGTTTCGACTACATCGAGGGAGGGTACCCGCTATCCAACCCGAAGGATTTCGAGTTCTTCCAGCAGGCGGCCGATCGGGATTGGCGGCACGCGAAGATCACCGCCTTCGGGATGACCCGACGACGTGACACGGCGGCAGAGGACGATGTGGGCATGCGTGCGCTGCGCGACTCCCATGCTCCTGTGATCACGATCGTGGGCAAGAGCTGGGAATTGCACGTGACCGAGGTCCTTCAGGTAGAGGAGTCCGAGAATTTGGCGATGATCCGGGACTCCATCGCCTTCCTGCTAGCCGAGGGCAGGCGGGTGATCTACGACGCAGAGCACTTCTTCGACGGTCTCAAGCACAACGCCGACTTCGCGCTCGCGACGATCCACTCGGCCGCGGAGGCCGGGGCGGAGACGATCGTGCTCTGCGATACCAACGGCGGCAGCCTACCGGGCTGGATCTCGCACGGAGTGCGCGCGGCCCGGAACGCGGTCTCCGCCCCCGTAGGTATCCACTGTCACAACGACTGCGACGTCGGCGTCGCCAACTCGCTCGCGGCCGTCGAGGAGGGGGCTTCTCAGGTCCAGGGAACGATCAATGGGCTGGGCGAGCGCTGTGGGAACGCGGATCTGATAAGCGTCGCAGCCAACCTGGCCCTCAAGAATGACGAATTCGAAGTGCTGGACGAAGGCGGCATCGAGCGGCTGGCAGAGCTATCCAGATACGTGTACGAGATCGCGAACATGAATTTTCGGCCCAATCAGCCATTCGTCGGATCCAGTGCGTTCGCGCACAAGGGCGGAATGCACGTTCACGCGGTCAACCGCCTGGCAGAGAGCTATGAGCACATCGAGCCCGAAGCGGTCGGAAACGAGCGTCGGGTCCTGGTGAGCGAGCTCTCCGGCAGATCCAACATCATCGCGAAAGCCACCCGACACCGGCTGGAGGAGGATCGGGAGCTGATGGCGAGGATTCTCGGTCGGGTCCAAGATCTGGAAAATCAGGGATACCAGTTCGATGCCGCCGAAGCCTCGTTCGACCTCCTCATCCGGAAGGAGGCCGGAACCTACGAGGCGGCTTTCGAGAGACTCCACTCCCGCGTGATCGTCGTCACGAACGAGCGTGGGGAGCCGTCGACGGAGGCGAGCATCAAACTCAGGGTCCTCGGCGACGAGGAGCACGTCGTGGCCGAAGGGGATGGACCCGTCAACGCCCTCGATACTGCGCTCAGGCGTGCGCTGAGCACCGCTTATCCAACACTCGAGAAGACCCACCTCGTCGACTACAAAGTCCGGGTGATCAACTCCACCGAGGGGACGGCTGCACGGGTGAGGGTCGTGATCGATAGCGCCGACGAAACGGACGTCTGGAGCACGGTCGGGGTCAGCGAGAACATCATCGAAGCGAGCTGGCTGGCGCTCGTGGACAGCTTCGAGTACAAGCTGTTCAAG
The DNA here is from genome assembly GCA_024638345.1 of Gammaproteobacteria bacterium. Lineage (GTDB taxonomy): Bacteria > Gemmatimonadota > Gemmatimonadetes > Longimicrobiales > Gaopeijiaceae > JAAXGI01. The sequence continues at coordinate 11,631 of JAHEKL010000023.1, forward strand.
GATCGGCCGGAACCGGTCGACTCGGAGGTCGAATCTCCCGATCCGATTCCCGCTCGACGCTAGGGAAGAATCTCCACCACTGCGTTCGGCGGGCTTAGGATCGACGCCGGGCTCGTGGCCGCTCCGATCGCTACGGGAACGGACACGAAGTGCTGGTAGACGACGAGTGATTGCCGCTCGGACGGCTCCATCGGAGAGAAGCTGAACTCCGCCTGTCCGAGCCCGCTGAGTCGAGCCGTGAAGACCCCGGGCGTCGGACCCACGCCCTCGATCGCGAAGGCGATCGCCTGTGTCCCGTTCTGAAGATGGGCCCAGCCCTTCACGACCTCGGAGCGACCAGGGAGGCTCTGCTCGTAGATGCGCTCCCCGCCCTCGGCTCCCGTCCGGACCTCCCATCTCCCGCGCCCACCGGTCTCGACCGTCTGCTGAAGCACGACCCAGCCCGATTCGTCTCGAAACGCCCCGTACGTTCCGTTGGGGGTCCCGAAGTCCCAGGTCCATGGGTACTCCCCGGGGTTCAGCGGAGTCGCGAAGCCGATCTCCCGGATGTGCCGATCGGGGTCTTCGACCTGCGCCTCGAGTCTCACCCACGACTTGCTGTTGGGCATCTCCAGGTCGAGCGTGATCTCGACGCTGCCTCCCTGCCGGAGCTGGAGCGTGCCTCGGTGACGGACATGGACCGTGAGGGGGCCGCCCTTCAGAAGCTCCACCGGTTCCCACTCCGTCGAGGACGCCTCGTAGCGAGTCCCCACGTCGTCCACGATGACCAGCCCGTTCTCGCCATCCGCGATGAGCTCTCCACGATAGTCGACCGACGCAAGCGGGATGGAGCCTCGGCTCCCGAACCGGATCCGGCCTACCTGAAGCCCCTCGGGACTCTCGTCGATGACCAAACCTCGCGGCCCGCCGACCACGGGTTCGCCATCCGCGTCGAATAGGAGGTCGAACGCCTGGGTCTCGAGGGGTCCGATGCTCACGTTGAAGTCGACCTCAAGTGTGCGAACGGATCCGTCGTCCCACCGTCGCGTGACCGTCGCTTGAACGGGGACCCTCGAATCTGCGTCCGCCAGCTGCACTCCCTCCACCGAGCTCAGCTGTCCGCGTGGCAGCTCCATCTGTGTCCGCGTTGGGAAGAACGTACGCCGAATCCCGTCGGTCTCGCTCACGGTGACGCGGACTCCTTGTTGGGCCTGCAATCCGCTCGCCGTAGTCGAGATCCAGACGCAAACGAGCACGGCGAAGACGAGCCCGACCCTATCGCTCACAGGCGTTCGAGGCTTGTTCGACGCTCGACTCGGACTCACCTGCGTCGGACCCACCTCTAAACGATCCCCTCGATGGCTCGCACCCGGTGACTCTCGCTGTCGGTCACGTACACGACGCCCTCGTGCACGAAGACGCCGTGGGGCCGATTGAGCTTACATCCGAGCGGGTCACCGTCGGGGCCGTCACCTCGCTCGCCCGTTCCCAGGACGGTGTCGATTCGACCCGTGGAAAGCCTCATTCTGCGAATGATGTGATTCTCGGTATCGACGATGTACAGGCTGTGATCGGATGCGGAGTATGCAATCCCCTTCGGTCCGTTGAACGTGGCAGCGATCGCGTTCCCGCCGTCTCCCGTCCAGCCGGTCTCTCCGGTTCCCGCGATGCGCTCCAGCCGTTCAGCTCGCAGATCCAGCCTGAACACCGCATTCCCCTCGCGAAGGACCAGGTACGCATTGCCCTCCGGATCGGTGTCGATCGAGCGGGGTCCCCTCAAGGGCGTGCCTTCAAGTGGTCCCTCGTCCGGTGTCCCCTCCCGATCCCCGGTCCCCGACAATGTGACGATCCGGCCGGACGTCATGTCGACGCGCCGGACCCGGCTGTTGCCGATATCGCAAATGAGCAGGTTTCCCTCGGCATCGAGGGCGATGCTGTGCGGCTGACGGAGCTGAGCCTCGGCCGCTGGGCCGCCGTCACCCGAGAATCCGGGCTCTCCCGTTCCGGCCACGGTCGACACGACCGACGTCCGGGCGTCGATCCGTCGCACGACATGGGCGTCCCTCTCGACCACGAAGAGATTCCCGTCCTCGTCGAAGCGGATTTCGTGCGGGGCGGAAAACGAGGCCTGGAGGGCCGGCGAGCCGTCTCCCCTGTACGCTTTCTGGCCGTCCCCGGCCACGGTCGTGAGCCGGGCGCTGTTCAGGTCCAGTCGCCGCGTTCTTCCAGTGTCCACCTCGCAGAAGTACAGCGCGGCGTCAGGACCGACGATCACGCCGTACGGGTTGTTGACGGGTGTCTCGGCACCCGAAAGACCAACCGGCCCCTCGGGCTCGTAGCCGGCCGTGCCCGTACCCGCCACGGTTCGGACTCGAGCCTGGGACGCGAAAGCCAGCCGAGGCCTCATCGCCGCCGCCGTGGCCGCCAACGAGACCTTCAGAAATCGCCGGCGTGTGCAATCTGACACCTGAGCTCCTCCGTTCGGCTTGGGGGCCTGACTCGGCCTGATCCCATTTCAACTTCTTGTCTCTGCACAACCTGCTTCCGTGCGGGGCCCGATGGCAAGCGGACTCCCGGCGGCGGCTCGACTCCCGCGGCGACCGGGTTCGGCAGCTTGACTGAGCGCTGGACCGCTGGTCATTTCGATGTGGAGAATTTTGCGCATTCCATGGGGAATCAGCTGGAGAACGTCGATGAAGAAGCCCCTCCTGGTGGCTGTTCTGATCCTCGTCGCCTCGGGCGCGTGGCCCGACACGGGAGTCGCCCAGGCAACCGCCAACGACTCACCCAGTTGGGTTGGCGACGTGGCACCGGTAATGGCCCTGAAGTGCATGAATTGCCATCGGCCGGGCCAGATCGCGCCCATGTCGCTCCTCACCTACGAGGATGTACGGCCTTGGGCCTCCTCGATCCGCATGATGGTCGAAGAGCGAATCATGCCTCCTTGGCACGCCGATCCGCGATACGGCGAGTTCGGGAACGATCGGCGTCTCAGCGACGCTCAGGTTCAAACCGTTCTCGATTGGGTGGACGCTGGGGCACCCCGAGGCGAGGGACAATTCACTCCGCCCGAGTTCGCCAATGCCACGGACGGCTTTCTGCTCACGGGGGTCCTCGGTCCACCGGATTACGTTTTCAGGATGGAAGACGGATTCCTGGTGCCGGCGGGTGGTCCGGACCTCAACCTGGACATCATGGTTCCGACCCGCCTGGATCAGGACATCTGGGTCCAAGCGGCTGAGGTCCGAGGGAACTTCAACGTCGTGCACCACAACGTGGTCTCGATCATCGGACCGGACGGCGAGTACGCCCGAACAGGCCGGCTCGCCAGCACGGTTCCGGGAAAGCAGTGGGACCGCTTCCCGAACGGATCGGGCAAGCTGATCGAGGCCGGCTCCACCCTCCGCTTCGGTATGCACTACCACCCAAGCAACGAGGCGACCGTCGACACATCCAGCGTGGCCGTCTGGCTGGTGCGAGACCAGATCACGCACGAGCTCCACTCCTCGGTGGTAGCGGATCCGGGTCTTCAGATCCCTCCGTATGAGTCGGACTACCTGAGCCAGGGCGAGTTCGTGTTCGAGACGGACGCCGCGATCACGCTGTTCAAGCCCCACATGCACTACCGCGGCACAGACATGCTCTACCGGGTGACCTATCCGGATGGCCGGACTGAAACGCTGTTGTCCGTTCCGAACTACGATATGAATTGGCAGATCTCGTACGAGTTCGCGGAGCCGGTACCGGTGCCGAGGGGAACGAAGCTCGAGGTGATCGCGCACTTCGACAACTCGCCCGAGAACCCCTGGAATCCGGATCCGAGCGTCCAAGTGCTTTGGGGATCGGACTCACGTGACGAGATGATGGAGGGTTGGTTCGACTATCAGGTCGAGCTGGAAGAACCCATTCTTCCCGATCACGTCCGAGGAACGCCTCAGGTTCCGTGATGGCAAAGGCGACGGCCCGCCGGCTAGTCCCAGCGGCCGCTCTGTTGGGGCTGACGCTCTCGGGCATACCGGGCGTCGCTCAGACGACCGGACCCGTCGGGATGTGGAATCTGGAGACCCGTAACCTGGCCGAACGCGCTACGGGCGGCGTGCGGAACGTACTCCTGCGCATCCAGGAGACCGACGGGCGCTTTCACGCGCAGATGACCTCACCGCGAAGCACTTTTCTGGACGTGCGAGACTTCGAGTACCAAGACGGGAGGATGCGGGTGATCTTCGGCTCTTACTCCTACTTGCTGGAGCTGGAAGGAGACCAGCTCACAGGGACGATGACGAGCCCGGTTGATACGCTCTCCGTCCGGGGACGCCGGCAACAGGGGACGATGTACGCCGGCGACACACCCGAAGAATACGTGTCCACGCGAACCGGCATGCTCGGACACCGTACCCGGCTGGAGCCTCCGGAGGACGAAACGGATCCGGGAGACTGGGTCCGAAGCCGGGTCCAGTCCGTCGACGACTACGCGCTGATCCTTCGAGGGATTCCGGTGTCGTTCACGAATCCGGAGGAGCATGAGCGCCAGCTGACCGAGCTCGCCGGGCGGCGGGTGAGCGTGACCGGTGCTTGGATCGGAGCGCGCTACCGGATCGACGCGATCGAGGCTGCGTCCGAGGACACTCGCTAGAGGCGCCTCAAGCGCCTACCAGCTCGTCCACGTGAGCCTCGGCGGCGGAAGCCAGCCCGCTGAGGCTGTACCCACCCTCCAAGACCGACACCAGCCTCCCGTTCCCGGCGATCTCGGCGATCTCGAGCATGATTCGCGTCAGCTCGCGAAAGCCTTGGTCGGTGACCTGAAAGCCCCCGAGGAGGTCGTCTACGCGGGAGTCGAATCCGGCGGAGACAATGACCAGGTCCGGACGGAACTCCCTGGCCGCGGGGAGCAGGTCGTCTCGAAACGCTCCCACGATCTCTCGGTCACCCGCACCCGCCCTGAAGGGACGGTTCATCGTCGTGCCGACACCCTCCCCGGCTCCGGTTTCGTTTCGCGCACCCGTGCCCGGATAGAAGGGCGACTGGTGGGTGCTCATGTAGAAGACGCTCTCGTCCTCGTAGAAAATGTCCTGCGTCCCGTTTCCGTGATGAACGTCCCAATCGGCGATAAGCACTCGCTCCACGCCATGCGTTCGCTGAGCGTATCGCGCGGCTACCGCGACCACGTTGAAGATGCAAAATCCCATGCCGCGGTCTCGGGTCGCATGGTGCCCGGGGGGCCGCACGGCGCAG
>JAHEKL010000023.1:16851-18272 GCA_024638345.1 Gammaproteobacteria bacterium
ACGACCGCATCCACAGCTCGAAGCGCCCCTCCCACCGCCCGAACGGCGACGCGGTGGCTCGCGGCCGAAACGACCGTGTCACCCGTGGATAGCTGCCGGGCTCCGGCGTTGACCTCCCGCTCGACCAGATCGACATAGGTGGGGTCGTGTGCGAGCTCGATGACCTCGCGACTCGCGGCGACCGGCGCCAGCTGCAGGAGCGAGTCGGACCAATCCGCCTCGCCGAATCGGTTCCATATGGCCTCGAGCCTCGCCGGCCGCTCGGGGTGTCCGCGCCCCGTGTCGTGTTCCAGGAAAACCGGGTCGGTCAGGTACGCGGTACCCCCCGGCTGTCGGGTGAGCGGATGGGAAGTCGTCACGTATGCCCATGCGCCGAGCGTGGCGCGGAGGAAGTCTCGTCGGGACGTCACAGCCGATCGTCTTTCGTCGTGGCTCGCACGGAATCTCAGCCCAGGAGCTCGACCAACGCGTCGACGACGACCTGCGGACGCTGCGGTGCGAGGTCGTGACCCGCCCGCTCGATCACCCCCCTACCCAGCAGGGCGCTGAATCTTGCCTGATCTCCCGCTGGGTCCGCCGAGGGTCTGCCGAACCCGCTGTCGGCTCCACGAAGGACGATGGCGGGCACCTCGATCGGGGGGCGCTCGGCCAGGCGCTCCTCCACCTCGAGGAACCGGTCCTCCCCGGGGGCGTTCCCATGACGATGCCGGTAGGAGTGAATCACTACGTCGACGAAGTCGGGGTTGTCGAACGAGACCGCGCTCCTCTCGTACGTCTCGTCGCTGAACTCGTACGTGGGGGACCAGGTCTCCCAAAGGTATCGACAGATCGCTCTCCGGTTCGCCTCCAGACCGGTGCGCCCTCGCTCGGTGTTGAAGTACCACTGGTACCACAGCCGCGCCTCCGACTCCGGCGGTCCAGGGGAGGACGGCGTAACGGTGTTCTGAACTGAGTACCCGCCGATCGCCACCTGGGCACGGACTCGCTCGGGGTGCAGGATCGAGGTGATGCACGCCGCGCGGTTGCCCCAGTCGAATCCGGCCAGCGCGAACTCGTCCAGACCCAATGCGTCGGCGAAGTCGATGACATCCTGACCGATCGCCGCCTGTTCGGCCATCCGGGGCGCAGACGAATCCAGAAAACGCGTGGGGCCGTACCCCCGCAGATACGGAACCAACACCCGGTATCCAGCATCGGCGAGCGGCGGAACCACGCCGTCCCATGCTCTTGGATCGTAGGGGAATCCATGCAAGAGCACGATCGGGAAGCCCGCGTCGTCACCGCTCGCCTCATAGGCGATGCTGAGGACCGGTGTGCGGAGGGTGAGGATGTCCTGGCGCGGCGGGATTCTCCCCAGCGCCGATCCATGACCGCGCGTGGCCAGCGCCGCCACCCCGGCCGCACCGGCGCTTTTCAGGAAT
>JAHEKL010000229.1 GCA_024638345.1 Gammaproteobacteria bacterium
TGGCGCGGCCTGTCGGCCGCGGAGGACCGCTTCAACGCCGGAGAGGCCAGGGCCGGCAGGCTCCTGAGCACGATTCGGAAAGTGGTCTCCGAGCACCCTCGATTGCGCCTCCAATACGCGGAGGCCGTGGACCCTGGTACCCTCGATTCCGTATCCGAGGCGCGCGAGGGGACCGTGATTGCCGTGGCCGCGTTTTGCGGGTCCACGCGTCTGATCGACAATCTCGAGCTCGGACAGCAGAGACCCGATCCCAGGGTCGAGAGCACCGGCCTCGCGGAGTCCCGCGGTTGACGCTTCATCCCATCGTCACCGCTGCGGCCCAGGGGAAGCTGCCATCTTGGAGTGTCGTCGGAGCAAATCGATTCCAGCACATGACGCGAGTCGCTGAGCTGCTCGATGGATGGGCATCCACGCTCGGACGATCGGAGCGGGAGCGCGCACGATGGCGGGCTGCGGGATTCCTCCATGACGCACTCCGAGAAGCAGAAGCGGAAGGGTTGCGCGCATCCTTGAGCGGAGAGTCCTCCGACCTGCCCGAACGTGTTCTGCACGGCCCCGCGGCCGCGCAGCGGCTTCGGAGCGAGGGGATCACCGATGAGCCCTTCCTGAATGCGATCGCATACCATACCATCGGTCATCCCGATCTGGACGAGCTGGGGCGGGCGCTCTACACGGCGGACTTCCTCGAACCAGGTCGACGTCGGCTCATGGAGCTCAGAGCGTCGCTCAGGGAGCGCATGCCCGAAGATTCCGCTCGGGTGGTCACGGAGATCGCGAGGATCCGGATCGGACGACTTCTGGACGAGAGGCTGCCCATACCGACGGAGACGTGTGAGTTCTGGAACGCCTTGACCCTCGAGGTCGATGGCTAAGCGAAGAAGGCGGCGAGAGCCGTTCTGGCCCATCGTGCTCCTGATCGGGTTGGTGGCGGTCGGCCTCGGACTCGCGAACCTGATCCCGGGCTCTGGGGGGCTCGAGCAAGACGAGGTCGAGAGCGTGGGCGAGAGCATCTTGGACGTCACCGTACCGACGCTCGAGGACCGTATCCGGGTGGAGGTTCTGAATGGAGGGGGGATTCAGGGGGTCGCGGCGCAGGCGACGGAGGTGCTCAGAGACCGGGGCTTCGACGTCGTCTACTTCGGGAACGAATCTTCGTTCGGCAGAGACTCGTCGGTCATCGTGGACCGGACGATGCGCTCGGGAGCCCTGGACTCGGTGAGCCGATCTCTCGACATAGCGGCAACGCGGATCGACCCGGACTCGGCGCGTTTGGTGGACATCACAGTGCTTCTCGGCACGGACTGGGCTCCCGAATCCGGAGGGGGCGGTGAGCCCGACGAGGCGGCCCGGGGTGGCGAAACGGGCTCGATGGACCGACCGTGGTGGGACTTCAGGCGATTCTTACAGGCAGGAAGGTGAGTGACGTGGCGAAGGCGGATCGCGACCGATCCAGCTCGGTGGCCCGAAGAGGGCGTCCGGCACAGAGGCCCCGAGGTGGGGCCAAGGGCGAGCTGTGGGAATGGGTGAAGACCCTGGCCCTGACCGTCGTCTTCTTGGTCATCATACGCACCTTTCTGGTTCAGACGTTCGTCATCACGTCGGGATCGATGGAGGACACGCTCCTCGTCGGCGATTTCCTGATGGTGAACCGTTTGGGTCTGGGTACGCGGCTGCCGGGGACACAGACCCTGACACCGGGCTACTCGGAACCCCGGCGCGGGGACGTTCTCGTGTTCGATCCGGCGCACGAGGAGGGCATCAAGCTCGTCAAGCGGCTCGTGGGCATGCCCGGCGACACATTGGAGATGAGGGACAAGCAGCTGTACATAAACGGCGTGCGGCAGGACGAGCCGTACGCGCGGTGGAGAGATTCCGGTGGCGATGACCGTCACCCGTGGATGTCCTGGCAGGAGGAGCACCTCGTTTCTCGGGTCGATCACGATTCGTACGATCCCACTAGGGACAACTGGGGACCTCTGGTCATCCCCGATGAACGCTACTTCATGCTGGGCGACAACCGCGATTTCTCCCTGGACTCTCGGTACTGGGGTCTGATCGAGCGCTGGCGGATCGAGGGAAAGGCGATGTTCTTCTATTTCTCGTACGATCGGGAGTCGCGCACGCCGTTCGCGTTCCTGCGCGAGATCCGTTGGGAACGGGTGGCTCAACGGATACGCTGAGCCGATCCTCCAACGGCCTTTGGTGCGCCCTGTGGTCTCACCAGGGCGTTCGCCCTCAGTTGACCGCACGCCGCATCGATATCCCGACCCCTCGGCTCGCGGATCGCGACCGCCACGCCCGCAGCTTCGAGAACCCTCTTGAAGTGCGCAATTCTCTCCGGCTCGGAGGGAAGCCAATCCTGATACGGGATTGGGTTGAAGGGGATCAGGTTGACGAAGGCCCGAACGCCCGACGCGAGGTCCGCCAACGTCGACGCGAGCGCCTCGTCGTCGTTCACGTCCCGGATCATGGTGTACTCGAATGTGACCCTGCGGCCTTTCGTCTCCCGGAATTCCCGGAGCGCGGCCATGAGCTCCGGCAGCGGGTGACGCTTCTCCATCGGAATCAGGGTGCGCCTCAGCTCCGACACCGGGGCATGCAAGGAGAGGGCGAGCCCGAACTGCTCCGGCCTGGCGGCGAGCTCGCGAATCCCGGGGGTGAGTCCCACGGTGGAGACCGTGATCCGTCTGGAGCCCACTCCGAACCCGCGGTTCAGCGCCGTCAGGGACGCGTGAACCGCAGCGCGATTGGCGAGCGGCTCTCCCATGCCCATGTAGACGATGTTCGTGATCGGCCCGTACTCGTTCTGACGCGCCCAAGCGCGAGAAGCCCGAAACTGCGCCACGATCTCCCCAGCACTGAGCTGCCTCGAGAAGCCTGCCCACCCGGTTGCGCAGAACGTGCAGCCGACCGCACACCCCACCTGAGAGGAGAGGCAGAGGGTGAGTCGAGCTCCCTCGGGAATGAGCACGGACTCGATCAACTCACCATCGCGCAACCGCCAGAGGTGCTTGACCGTTCCGTCCGTCGAGCGGGAGATGGTGTCGAGCTGGAGAGAGCTGAGCATGAACGACAGAGACAGATCATGCCGAACGTCCATGGGCAGATTCGTCATGTCGTCGAATGAGTCTACCGACGATTCGTAGATCCAAGCGCGTACCTGATCTGCGCGGTAGCGGACTTGGCCCCTGGTCTCGAAGTGCTCGGCGAGCCGCGCATCGACCTCTTCCGGGGAGAGCCCGAGGAGATCGCTGCGTCCGGCGTCGTGAGTGGATGGATTGGATGTGTCCGACACTGACTCGCTCGCTTGTCCGGCCGCGCCTAGGGGCCTCTCCCGGCGCCTCCGGGAGTAGCGCCGAAATCATTCGCGTTTGCTTGAGCCCCGAAGATACCGGGATTAACTTAGCGGGCACTTCCCCCCGGCTGGAAAGGGGAGTGCGTCCTTCCCATCGCGCAGCTGTCGGAGGGCCGATCTCGGACGAGGGAAGGAGATCCAGGCGAATGGACGGTCAGTGAGCCGCAAGGCGATCGCGTGGGGACCGGTCATTCTTTGGGCCCTCGGTCTCTTCCTCTTGAGCGAGATCCAGGGCACTCCGGACGCCTTTCAGCCTTTTCTGGCCATCTCGGACAAGGTCGTCCACTTCGTACTGTACCTGGCGTTGGGAGGGCTTCTGGCCCGCGCGAGATGGGTGGGCGGGACCGAGGGGTGGCACGGAGCGTTTCTGCTGGTGGGCTTGCTCTATGCCGCGATCGACGAGTGGCATCAGTCGTTCGTGCCGGGAAGGACTCCTGAGCCGGCCGACTGGCTGGCGGATGCGGCGGGGGTCGCGGTCGGTTACGTCTTCCTCACGGTCGCGAGGTCGCGGAGGGCCTTTGGAACCCCAGAAGCGGAAGAACGATGAGGCAAGCGGAGCGAGACACCACGATCGAGAAGACCGGGCTACGGAGCCGCATGGTCGGCGGCATCCGGGCGCACGACGCTGGCTCGAGAATGGAGCTCACCGGATGGGTGCATCGACGGCGTGACCTCGGGGGGCTGCTCTTCCTGGACCTTCGCGATCGAAGCGGGCTTCTCCAGGTGTCTCTGGGGCCCGAGTGGACCGACGCCGGGAGCTTGGAGCGCGCGCACGCCCTGGGTAGCGAGGATGTCGTCGCCGTGCAGGGCGAGATCTCGCTTCGGCCCGAAGAAGCTCGAAACCCGGAGCTCGCAACGGGGGAGATCGAGCTCAAGGCGAAGGAGCTCAGGGTGCTCAACCGGGCGGCCACACCCGCGATCCCCGTCTACAGAGGCGCCGACGACGAGCTTCCTCACGAGGAGCTCAGGCTGCGGCACCGCCACCTGGATCTGCGTCGCTGGTATCTTCAGCGAAACCTGGAGCTACGTCATCGGTTGATCATCGCTGCGCGCAACTATCTGGATGGTCTGGGATTCCTGGAGATCGAGACCCCGATCCTCACGAAGACGACCCCGGAGGGCGCCAGGGAC
>JAHEKL010000024.1 GCA_024638345.1 Gammaproteobacteria bacterium
AAACCACGTGCACCACGCGGCGCATGGGCTGAAAGCCCTCCGTCTTCTTCACGAGGGCTTCGAAATCGCCTTCCGCCATTTCGAGTCCTCGCTCGAGACTCCCGTCTCCGCCTGTGCTGCTGGTGCTCCTGGTCTCCACCTACCTGCGTGAGACTCCGCTCACCTGCAGGTCGAACGCTCCTCCCGATCCGGACGAATAGGCGCTCACGATCACTCGATAGGTTCCCGACTCCGGTAGGGTCGTCGTCAGCCTCGAATTCGTGTCGTTACCCCCATCGTCGTCCTCGAGCGGAGTGTCGATCCCTGGACCGACCAGATACAGGTAGGTGTCGAAGTCGTCCGATACCAGATCGATGGAGAGCGACTGACCGGCGAAACCTCGAAGTGCCCAGGCCTGACCGTGCCGACCCTGGGTCAACACGGGCCCGTCGTTCGGCAGGAAACCGGAAACCGTCTCTCCGGCCACCGCCATCCGGTCTTCGGTGGGTAGCGTGGAGAGATCGACAGGCTCCACCGTCTCGATCTGATATGAGCCGCGCGAGTTGGCGCTGAGCGCGCTCGCGATCACGCGGTAGGTCCCGGATTCGGGAAACACGAGGGTGATCTGGGAGTCGAGGTCCCCGGCGCTATCGTCGTCACTCAAAGCCTCCGTCATCCCGGGCCCGAACACGTGGAGGTACGAGTCGAAGTCGTCCGAGAGAAGTCGGATGCTCACCGACTCCCCGGCGCGGCCTTCGATCGTCCAGGCAGCTGCCGGGCGACCGTCCTGAATCGTGGGCTCCGAGCCGTTGAACGCTCCCCTCACCGAGCCACGAAGCTCCAGGACCCTCCCCTCGGTCGGAAGCTCGAGCAACGTCGCGGGATTCACGCTTCCGCAGGAATACGGGGCCGCCGGCTCCGGGTCGGTGGTCACACTCAGGCTGTACGGACCGGTCTGCCCGGATTGACTCGAGGCCACCACCGTGAAGGGCCCGTCTTCGAGAACCGTGAACGCCACTCGAGCGTCGCACCCTCCCGCGCTGTCGTCGTCCCAAAGCGTCTCGTCGAAGCCGGGACCCACCACGTAGAGGTAGGCGTCGAAATCGGACGATCGCAGATCCACCGTCACGGCCTGGCCCGGACTTCCCTCGAGCAACCAGGCCTCGAGCGGCGCGTCGTCGGGTCCGCGGGGGTCGGAAGAGGACAGCGCTCCCGTGACTTCCTGGCCGATGGAAACCGAGCGGCCATCCGTCGGGAGCAGCGAGAGGATCGAAATCGACTGGGCTTGTGCTTGTCCGGTCCCCAGCAAGGTCAGGAATGCCCCGAGCGAGAGCCTGAAGGGAACGCGCAGCCGCGATCGAACCGCCGGAAGCACCGTCACGAAGCCTCCTCAGCCGGAGTCTGAAGCCGGACCCACAAGGCGACCCCCCCATCATCCGGTCGAGATGGGCCTACCCAGAAAAACCTCACCTGGGAGCCTTCCGGGGTCAACCACGCCTTGACGACCGAGCCCGGAGCGGAGAATAATTAGGCAACCCTAATTCTATCTTATGCTCGACCTAAACCTGATCGGAACGATCGGCTCATCACGGTCCAAATCAGTGTCGCTATGTCACCGAATTTTGGCGCTGCTTCCGCTCGCCCTTGTGGGTTGTGACGCCCTCCTCACGGAGCCGCCCGCGGACGCGGACATCCTCGATGGTCCTCTTCCGGGTCTTTCCGCAGAGGAGCTCGGTGTCTTCGCACTCGGAGATGCGGCTTTCGAGCGATCGTTTTCTCCGGCCGAAGGGCTCGGCCCGATCTTCAACAACAGTGCTTGCGGAGGCTGCCATTCCGGTGACGGGCGCGGTAGACCCGACAACATCCTGGTGCGCATCGGCGTCGCCCCCGACTTCGCCCGCGCCCTCGGGGGGCCCCAGATCCAGGACCGGGCGATCCCCGGGGCCAAACGCGAAACGGTGCCCCCGGGAATTCCCGCTTCACGACGCCTGCCGCCACCGGTCTTCGGAGTTGGGCTCATCGAGGCGATTCGAGCCGAGACGATCCTCGACAACGCGGACCCGAACGACGACGACGGGGACGGGATCTCCGGCCGCCCCAACTGGGTGACGCCGGCGGACTGGGTCCCCTACACGGAGCCCGGGGCCGGGCCCGGGCTTCAGCTGGGACGCTTCAGCCGAAAGGGTCAGGTGAGCACGCTGCTCCAACAGGTCGCAGAGGCGTACCACCAGGACATGGGGCTGACCACGGACTTTCTGCCGGTGGAGAACACGAATCCACAGGGCGGGCTCAGCACTCGGGCGGTCGATCGCGTCGCCGATCCGGAGGTGCCCAGGACCGAGGTGGAAGCGGTCCTGGAGTACATCCGCATGCTGGCACCACCCGCCCCGGGTGAACTGACGGAAACGCGGGCCCAGGGCCAGCAGCTGTTCGGATCGATCGGGTGCGCCGCCTGCCACGTGCCATCTCTTCCGACCGGACCGCACCGAATCGGGGCGCTCGACAACACCTCCGTCCAGCTCTACTCGGACCTTCTTCTGCACGACATGGGCGAAGGGCTGGAGGACCGACGCCCGGACGGCGACGCGAGTGGTAGGGAGTGGCGGACCGCGCCTCTATGGGGCCTCCGGGTGATGCGAGACTTCCTTGCGGGAGACGCCTTCCTGTTGCACGACGGCCGCGCAGAGACGGTGGAGGAGGCGATTCTCCTCCATGGCGGCGAAGCTGCGGCGGTCAGAGAGGCCTACGCGGCCCTCTCTGCTGGAGATCAAGCCGCGCTCCTGGATTTCGTGGGGTCACGTTGATGTCGGGCCGACCCGTCGATCGTCGAGCGTTCATGGGTCTGCTGACCGGTGGACTGACCCTCTCGGCCCTTCCCGGTTGCGCGGCCCTCGCTGCCACGACCTTCCGCCCGGAACGCGGAGAGATTCGGCTTCGGCTCGCGGACTATCCTGGTCTGGACAGGGCGGGCGGATCCATGCGGATTCGAGCCGAGGACACGGGGGAGCTCTACTACGTCCTGCGGCAAGACGACGGATCCTTCGAGACCGTCTCTCCCGTGTGCACCCATCAGGGATGTACCGTCCAGATCGCGGGACGGCTTCTGGAATGTCCCTGTCACGGGTCGATCTACGACCTTCGAGGAACCGTCGTGAGAGGGCCGGCAGAGCGGCCGCTCCGCCAAGCGCCGACCCGCTTATCCGACGGGCGGACCCTCGTCATTCAGACCGCCGAGACCCGCGGATGAGTGGGAATGCCCGTGGACCTCGCGCTCGTCCCTCGCTCGGGACGGCGCCGGCCGCACTCGCGATCGGCTGGGGTGTGATCCTCTGCGTGCCCGTCGACCTGGCGGCTCAGGCACCGGAGGGAGACACCGTCGAGGTGGAGCAGCCCTTCGTACTCGGAGGACAGTTCGACAAGCCGTATCTCACGACGCTACTGGGCCGGACCGCCGTCGGCGGGTACGCCGAGGCCCACGCGCGTTACGAGCGTGTGGACGGTGCCACCGAGGAAGCCGGGTTCGAGGCCAAGCGCTTCAATCTCTTCGCCTCTTCGAATGTGAGCGACTTCGTTCGGCTGGGTGCCGAGCTGGAGTTCGAGGAGGGAGGGGAGGAGATCAAGCTCGAGTTCGCCACGGTGGACCTGTCGATCCACCCCTCGCTCACGTTCCGCGCCGGAATGCTGCTCTCACCCCTGGGCCGCTTCAACCTCGCACACGACAGTCCCAGGAACGAGTTCACCGATCGACCAGTCGTCTCCACCGACCTGCTGGGGGTGGCGTTGTCCGAGCCCGGTCTGGGATTCCTGGGGCTCGTGCCGCTGGGTGGCTCCGCTCGAGTGACCTACGAACTCTACGTCGTCAACGGGTTTCACGACGGACTCATCCACCAATCGTCCGAAGGGACTCGTATCCCGTTGGGCCGGGGAAATTGGGAGGATCAGAATCGATCCCCCTCCTTCGTCGGGAGGCTGGCCTTCAGTCCGAGCCTCGACCTGGAGCTCGGCGTTTCGGGACATCACGGGGCGTGGAACGTCTTCGAACAGGGTGGCGTCGAAGTCGCGGAGCGTAGAAACCTCGCAATCTGGGTCCTCGACTTCCGTGCCGAGACGCTTGGCTTCCGGTTGCAGGGGGAGCTGGCAGAGGCCCAAATCGAGCTTCCACCTGGGCTCGTTGGCGCCTATCAGTCGGGTCAGCGGGGGCTTTACGTGGAGCTTCTTCGGGACTTCGGGCGAGGCTGGGTGTCCACGATGCCGGACTCCTACTTCAGTGTCGGCGCTCGCGTGGATGCGGTGGACTTCGACTCGGACGCGGACGGTGATTCGCTCAAACAGGCTACGCTCGGGCTGAACTTCCGCCCGACCGAAGACACGGTCGTCAAGTTGAATTACCTGCGAGGCCGGAGCTTCGACTCATTCGACAATGCTGCTGAGCACGCCGGAATCCAACTCTCGATCGCCACCTACTTCTGAGCGCCTGCTACGAGTGGTACTTCTGCAGGCTGCGCGCGCTGGTTTCGATCAACTCCATGACCCGCGCCCGGGCGGCCACTCCGTCTCGCGTCTCGTGGAGGTCCACCAGGGGCAGATACAAGGGCGAGTTGAAGAAAGCCCCGAGTGGAATCGGGTTCTTCCTGAGGAAGACTCCCTCGATCAGCTGAAGGACGGAGTCCTGAAGCTGCTTCGCGCGCTCCTCCTTCCCGACGTCCCACGCCTCCAGGATTCCGATGAAGGCGCGAGCTACCTCCGGGATGTTTCCAGCGGCGGTGATGATTCCCGCCCCCCCGAGTTGAAGGACGTCGACGAGTGCGTCGTCCTCGCCGCTCAGCACGGCGAACTCGCCGGCGGAGGATTCCTGGATCACTCGGATCGTATCGTCCCTGAACCGTCCTGGAGACCGGAAGTCCACCGCCTGTTTGAGCCCGATGATGTTCGGATTTCGGCTCAGGTGCACGAGGGTATCCGGCTCCAAGTAGCTGCTGGTCCGGCCGGGGATGTTGTAGATGATCAGCTTGGCGCCGGTCTGATCGGCAATGGTCTCGTAATGCCGAATCAACCCCTCCTGAGGAGGGTTGTTGTAGTAGCCGGTCACGCACAGACACGCCAACTCCCCGCAGCTGTCTCGGATGGCCGAGATCATCTCGACGGACTCCCTCGTGCAATTCGAACCGGCACCCGCGATGACGGGCACCCGACCGTCTACGTAGTCGACCGTGAACTGAATGAACTCGAGGTGCTGCGCATGACTGAGCGTGGGGCTCTGCCCCGTCGTCCCCACGGGGACGAGCCCTCTGACCCCGCAGGCGATCAGGTCGTCGATCATCTGCTTGGCCTTCTCATGATCGATGGAGTTCCTCAGGCGACCGGGATCGTCGTCGAGTAGGGGCGTGAAGAGCGCCGGGAACACGCCATGAAGGTCCCTGGCCTGAGATACGCTCTTCATCTCGGTCTCCTCTCCTCTGTATGGGGTCAGGTCCCGGAGCGCCGAGCACGCCCCCGAGCTTTCCGAATCTTGGTCACGACCGATCCGAGACTCAACAAAGCCGCTTCGGTCGCCAGTTCGCAAGTCGGCCCCCTTACCGGGTCCTTACCAAGGTCGTACGGCAGTCCTACAGGGGCTGCATTGCGATCGCCGTGGAGTCCGCATTAGCGTCAGGGTACCGGCCATCCCCGGCGGGTTCGCTCCTTCATCCGGCTGGATTCGCGTGGCGTCCCGACTTCGATCGCTCCGACGTTTGTATACAGGCGGCACACTCATCGCGGGCCTCCTGGTGACCGCCTTTGGGCTGGTGGCATGGCTCGGCTACGAGGCGCTCGACGCCGCTGCCTCTCATCGACGCACGGCGGAATCAGTCCTGAGGGACTACGCGCTGGTATCCGCTACCCAGCTCGCGTCGTCGGTCCGCTCCGAGCTCGACGACGTGATCGACGAGGTGCTGGTGCCCGTTCTGCGGCGGAGCCGCAGCGAGGGTGCCCAACCTCCGTCGGCCGTAGGCAGAGAGTTGGACGACGGAGCGCGCGAGGCAGGATGTGAGTGCCCCTCCCTCCGGACGCCCCTGCTTCTCTTTCGGGCCGATCCCTCCGGGGAGGTACGGACCGAGCCCGACACCGTCTCGGCCCAGGTTCGCAGCCGTCTGTCCGAGCTCGTCATGCATGGAAGGCCGCCCGCGGGAGACGATCCGGTCAGCCGCCTGCTGACCGCCCCGCCTGGCGACTTGCTGGATCAGGCGGTCGCGATCGGATTCCTGGCCTCCGACGACCGCGGTGAGCCCATCTTCGGGTTCGTGGTCCCCACTGCGGCCTTGGAAGAGCTCTTTCGTGAATGGTACGACGACGACAGCCTCCTCCCGGAGGCCATCGTCGGGGACTTGCCGAACGATTCGGTGCTGCAGGTGGCGATCGAGGACCCGTCGGGCGCAACCGTGTTCGCCTCCTCGGCGTCGTATGCGACGGCACCGGGCGCGAGCGTGACGATCCCGGACGGCGCCCGGTTCGGAAACCTCGTGGTCCGCGCCGCGGTGCGACAGGACGCGGCCTCCCGACTGATCATCGGAGGGCTTCCCAACTCGCGGCTCCCGCTACTCGTCGTCCTTCTACTCCTGACCCTCGGCGTGGGGGCGGCGGCGTTCGTCCAGCTGCGACGAGAGCAGGGATTTCAGCGTCTACGAGAAGACTTCATTTCCAGCGTCTCTCACGAGCTGCGCACGCCCTTGGCCCAGATCCGGATGTTCTCGGAGCTGCAGGAGGCCGGAAAGCTCCCGTCCCCCGACGACCAGAAGCGTGCGACCTCGGTGATCTCCAGGGAAGCCAGACGACTGAGTCACTTGGTCGACAACATCCTCCAGTTCTCGAGGCTCCGGCGAACCTGGGGTCAGGGCATGCCTCCGGACCGCCTCGAGCTCGGCGAGGCGATTGCGGACGGGTTGGACTCGGTCACGCCACTCCTCGAAGCCCACGATATGAGGCTCGATCTGTCGATCGATCCGGGAGTCTGGGTGCACGCGAATGGCGAGGCCCTGACACGGGTGATCGTCAACCTGCTCGACAATGCGATCAAGTACGGTCCCAGCGGCCAGACCATCAGGGTCGGCGTCCGACGCGCGGATGACGTGGCGAGGCTCTCCGTGGCGGACGAGGGTCCCGGAATCCCCGTCGCGGACAGGGAGCGAATCTGGAAGGCGTACCGGCGTCTGGACCGCGACGTAAAGGCCCAGGTCCCCGGCAGCGGGATCGGCCTCTCAGTCGTGAGTGAGCTCGTCTCGCTTCACGGGGGGCGTGTCCAGATCGACGAGCCCCCTGGAGGTGGAGCCCGATTCATCGTCGAGCTTCCCCTGGCCGCGAAAGCCGGGTCGGCGAACGGTGCCGCCGAAGGCAAGCTGCCATGACGCGCGTCCTCATCATCGAAGACAACCCCGACCTCGCGTTCGGTCTCCGACGCACGCTCGAGTTCGAGGGGTACACCGTCGCGGTCGCGGAAGACGGACCGACCGGGCTCGAGGCGGCTCGTTCACCCGACATCGAGCTCGTATTGCTCGACCTCATGCTACCGGAGATGGACGGCTTCAAGCTCCTGCGGGAGCTGCGACGAGGCGGCTCCCGGGTTCCGGTTCTGGTGCTCACGGCGCGGAGCGAGGAGTCCGACTTGATCATGTGCTTCGACAGCGGAGCGGACGACTACGTGACGAAGCCGTTCAGCACTCTCGAGCTGCTCGCACGGGTCCGTGCGCTGCTCCGCAGAGGCCCTTCCGACGCAGGCCCGTCCCAGAGGAGGACTCCATACACGGCGTTCGGAAATGTGCGCGTGGACGAGCAGGCGCGCACCGTGGAGAAGGCGGGCGAGCCGGTCCAGCTCACTCCGAAGGAGTTCGATCTGCTTGGTGCATTGCTCCGAAGACGCGGAGCGATCGCCTCCAGGGCGGAGCTCCTCGCGGAGGTCTGGGAATACGCCAATACGCAGGTCATGACGAGAACCGTGGACATACACGTCGCCGAGCTTCGACGGAAGCTGGAGGACGACCCTTCCAGCCCCAGGCACCTCTTGACGGTGCGGAAGGCGGGGTACCGGCTGCAGACGTGATCGCTACCGGTATGCCGGTCTCGCGACGAATCCAAAGGATACACGAAGAGGAGAGTCAGATGCATCGTGGTCGCATCATACCCGAGGAGATGACCCTCGGTCGGTTCGCTCGAATCAGCATGGTCGCGGTCGCTTCGCTGCTCAGCCTTGGGTCGCTCGATGCCCAGCAGCCCGAGCAGGAGGGACCGGGACGGGTCATCGACATGACGCTCGAGAGAATGACCGACCTGGCGTTGAGCAACAGCTACAGGGTCCAGCTTCTGAATCTGAACATCGAGGAGACGACCCAGGAGCTGAGGGCTGAGCGGGCGAGGCTCAGGTCGAGCGTATCGATGGACGTGGCCGCGCCGGTGTGGCAGGACATCTCACAGGAGCACTTCAATCCGGATCTGGGCCGGAACGAGTTCTTCCGGGAGAACGAGCTCCGGTTCGAGGGGGAGATCTCGGTTCGGCAGCCGGTGATCCTGTTCGGCTACCCGACCAACGGATACCTCTCGCTCAACAATCGAGTGTACCGGTTGGCCCAGCTCGACTCGGAAGGAGACCGCGAGGTAGAGTATTACAACCGGTACTTCGTCCGGTACACGCAGCCCCTCTTTCAGCCGAACGAGCTGAGGAACAGCCTCGAGGAGGCCGAGCTGGACCTTCGGAACGAAGAGATCGATTTCTACGACGACATCCTGGACATCATCGACGACGTGTCGGACGACTACTTCCGGCTCTTCGAGACGGCCTATGACCTGGGCGTCAGAGCCGGATACGTTACCGACCTTCAGGACGCGGTCTCAGCGGCCCAGACGGTCGCCCAAGCCGACGACAGTCGGGCCATCGAGGTCGATCAGATTCGCGTCGAGCTGGCCAACGCCGAGGAGCAGCTGAGGCAGTCAGGGACGGAATATCGGCGTCGGGTCGCGGAGTTGAGAACCCGGCTGAACCTTCAGCCCACGGACTCCATCACGGTCGATCCCACAGTCGACGTGATCCCGATCCAGATCGACATCGATCAGGCGGTCGATTACGCGCGTGATCTCGCCCCCAGGCTGAGAAGGCTTCGCATCCAGGAGCGCGAACGAGAGATCAACCTCGATCAGGCCCGGGGCAGGAATGCGTTCCAGGTCGATCTCGAGTTCACCTACGGCCGCGAGATGCGCGATCCGTTCTTCTCCAACATCCTGCGAGATCCCGAGAACACGTTCACGATCGACGTGAACGCCTACATCCCGGTCTGGGACTGGGGAGAGCGGGACGCCCGCATCGAGGCGTCGCGAGCCAACCTGAGGCGTTCAGCAGTCCAAATCGACCGGGCCCAGGTCGAGATTCTGTCGGACGTGGAGACGGAGGTTCAGGACGTACTGGAGCTCCAGACCCGAGCCATCACGATGCAGGAGAACCTGGCGCTCGCCGAGACGACATCGGATCAGAGCCTCGCGGGGTATCGCTCGGGATCCTTGACGGCCCTCGATCTCCTTCAAACGCTGCGGCGGGAGTTGGATACGGCGGAGAACCTGGTCGAGGCCTACGTCGGCTGGCGACGCTCGATCCAGGACCTGCAGCAGCTGACCTATTACGACTTCGAGTTCGGCGTTCCGGTCATGGAGCGATACGGCATCGACGTGAGCGCCGTCGCCGAGCTGATCGGGCAGTAGTCACTGCGATTCGCTCGACTCGCATGGAGCCTGAGCGCCTACTCAGGGTAGTCCGGGCTCAATGGAGCTCGGGATATTCACCTTCGCTGAGACTGCCCTGGATCCGGCTACCGGCCGGCAGCTGGGGGCCGACACCCGTATCCGCCACTTGCTGGAGGAGATCGAGCTGGCCGATCAGGTCGGGCTCGACCTCTTCGGAGTGGGCGAGCACCACCGGCCAGACTATGCGGTATCGGCTCCCGCGATCGTCCTCGCTGCCGGGGCGGCGCGCACCAAGAAGATCCGTCTCACCAGCGCCGTCTCCGTACTCAGCTCCGACGATCCGGTGCGAGTCTTTCAGGACTTCGCGCTCCTAGACCTCATCTCGGAAGGGCGCGCGGAGATCATGGCGGGGCGAGGATCCTTCACGGAGTCGTTCCCTCTCTTCGGCCAGGACCTGGCCGACTACCACGAGCTCTTCGCGGAGAAGCTGGATCTGCTCCTCAAGCTGAGAACGGGCGAGCGAGTGACGTGGTCCGGTAGACATCGGCCTTCCATCGAGGATCGAGGCGTCTACCCCCGACCGATTCAGGACCCGATTCCGATCTGGATCGCGACCGGCGGCACGCCCAGCTCGGTGGTCCGCATCGGACGCCTCGGGCTCCCCATGGCACTGGCGATCATCGGCGGCGCCCCAGAGCGCTTCCGGCCGCTCGTCGACCTCTATCGTGACGCGGGCGAGGAAGCGGGTCACTCTCCAGAGAAGCTTCGGGTCGGCATCAACTCCCACGGCTTCATCGCCTCTGACGCCACGAGGGCGGCGGAAGTGGCCTTCCCGCCCTTCGCGGAGGTCATGACTCGGATCGGACAGGAGCGCGGGTGGCCTCCCTACACGCGTGTTCGGTTCGACGCCGAGCTCGAGCTCGGCGGCGCGCTTTTCGTGGGAAGTCCGGACGAGATCGTCGAGAAGATCCTCCATCAGCACTCGTTCTTCCGGCACGACCGCTTTCTCCTACAGCTCACTGTCGGACCGATGCCCCATTCGGAGGTTCTGAGGGCGATCGAGCTCTTCGGTACCGAGGTCGCACCGGTGGTCCGAAGGGAGACCGGTTCGGCCGGAGCGCTGAAGGTGGCCGTCAGAGAAGACCTGTGATCCTGGAACCCGTTCTGGAGGCGCGCTCCGTCGCGAAGCGCTACCCGGATGGCCTAGCGCTCGCAGGGGTCTCCATATCTATCCAGGCCGGCGAGTGCGTGGCGTTGGTGGGCGAGAGCGGGTCCGGAAAGACCACGCTGCTCAGAATGTTCAATCGGATGGTCGAGCCCGACTCGGGTGTCGTGCTTCGCGATGGCCGGGACCTTCGCGAACTCGATCCAGTGGAGCTTCGCCGCAGCACCGGATACGTGCAGCAAGAAGGAGGATTGCTGCCCCATTGGAGCGTGAGCCGAAACGCCGCGATGGTGCCCGAACTGCAGAAAGTCGCGGACGCTGAAGTCTTGGCCAACCGTGCGCTCGAGCTCGTCGGTCTGTCCGAATCCACGTTCGGACACCGTCGTCCGTCGGAGCTCTCGGGTGGCCAACGACAGCGTCTGGCAATCGCCCGCGCGATCGCGGCCCGGCCCCGAGTTCTCCTCCTCGACGAGCCGTTCGGTGCACTGGACGCCATCACGCGAGCCGAGGTCCGTCACGTGTTCAGGGGTCTCCGCAAAGAGCTTGGGCTGACCTCACTGATCGTCACCCACGACCTCAGCGAAGCGCTGGAGCTCGCCGACCGGGTTGCGGTCCTTCGGGCGGGAAGCATAGAGCGAATCGGCGAGCCGGACGCCGTCCTTTCCGACCCGGGGAGCGCGTACGTCTCCGAGCTGCTCGATCGGGCCGGGATTCGGGCCGGAGCCGGCGCTTGAGCTCCCGAGGATTTGGCCTCGTCAGACGACGCGTCCCGCTCGCGCGATGGCTTCTCATCGGGTCGACTCTGTGCGGCTCGGCCGCGGAAGCGTGTGCGCAGAGCCGCGATGCCGCCACGGAGGCTCAGAGCCGACCCGTCGTCGTCGCGTCGAAGGCGTTCGGTGAGTCCTACCTTCTGGGTGAGATGTTCGCGCAGCTTCTCGAGGATCGCGGCTTGACAGTCCGGAGATCGCCGGGACTGGGATCCACCGAAGTAATCTTCCAGGCCTTGCTCGCCGACGCCGTAGACGTCTATCCGGAGTACACCGGCACGGGGCTTCTCGCAGTGCTCGGCGAACCTCCCCTCGGAACCCCGAGAGAGGTCTATCGCCGGGTGTACTCGCAGTTCTTGGACCGGTGGGGAATCCGCTGGCTCCCCCCGCTGGGATTCGAGAACACGTACGCCATGAGCGTTCCGAGACAGCTGTCCGAGGAACGAGGGATCCGTACGATCTCCGACCTCGCACGTGAGGGTGCGGATCTGGTTGCGGGCTTTTCGCCCGATTTCCTCGGTCGCGAGGACGGACTGCCCGGGCTGCGACAGGCCTACGGATTGGAGCTATCACAGGTTCGCTCGCTTCTCCAGGCGATCAAGTACACAGCTCTGATCGACGGAAGTGTCGACGTCATCGACGGGTATTCCACGGACGGGCGGCTCGCCGAGGCGGATTTCGTGGTCCTCGACGACGACCTCGGCTTCTTCCCTCCGTACGAGGCGGCCGCCGTCCTGGGAGCAGCCGTCCAGTTCGAGGTTCCCTCCGTAGTTCCAATTCTCACCGAGCTCTCCGGGTTGTTGGACGTCGAGATGGTGCGTGGCCTGAACCGCCGGGTCGAGGCCGAGGGAGCGCCCCTCGAAGCAGTGGCGCGGGACGCGCTGATCGCCCTCGATCTCATCGCGTCGGAACAAACTGCTGAAAGCGAGAATCAGTCCGATGCGGGCGCTACCTCGACGGAGAGCGACCGGAACGGTCTTCTTGCGTTCCTCTGGGCTCGTCGGGACGTGATCGCGGCTCAGACCTCCCGCCATCTCTTCCTTGTGGCCTCCTCGCTCGTGGCGGCGATTCTGCTCGCGGTGCCGACCGGGCTCCTCCTGGAACGAGCGAGACGGGGCGCCGAGGGAGTCATTCGCGCCGCCGGCCTCATCCAGACGCTCCCGAGCATCGCGTTGCTAGCCTTCACGATTCCGTTGCTCGGAGTGGGAGTGCTCCCCGCCGTGGTGGCGCTCTTCCTCTATTCGCTCTTTCCGATTCTTCGGAACACCTTCACCGGTGTCCGCGACGCCGACCCCTCTGCGACCGATTCCGCGAGTGCACTCGGGATGACCGAGCTGCAAGTGCTCCGCCATGTTCGGCTCCCCTTGGCAGCTCCCGTGATCATGGCCGGCATTCGAACGGCCGCGGTGATCAACGTAGGCACGGCCACGCTGGCCGCGTTCATCGGGGCCGGAGGGCTCGGAGACCCCATCGTCTCCGGTTTGGCCTTGGCCGACACTCGACTCATTCTCTCCGGGGCCATCCCCGCGGCTGTCCTGGCGGTGGCCGTCGATCTGGGTCTCGGCTGGGCGGAGCGGGGGTGCTCGCCTCGGATCTGAACGCTCGCAGTGGCTCCGCTACGGCGTCGCACTTCGAGTGAGCCTGTCATATATGTTTCGTGGTACCCGCACTCATCTGTGAGCCCGGACCAGCCGCTTCTGGATGCATTCATCCGAGATCAAGCCGGAAGAGCTGGAGCGCCGGCTCGCGGATTTGCACGAGGCAAGCTTCGGATGGGCACTGAGCTGCTGTCGATGGAACGAGACGGATGCCGAGGACGTGCTTCAGTCCACGTACCTGAAGATCGTGTCGGGGCAAGCTCGCTTCGGCGGGCGATCCGCGTTTCGGACCTGGCTCTTCGGTGTGATCAGGCAGACGGCGCGGGAAAATCGGCGTCGAGCCGTTTCGCACCGCGAGCGAGCGGAGCGATGGAGGGACGAGCTGATCGCCCGCGGGGAGATCGCCCGACAGCCGGAGGATCCCACCGAGGGATCCGAGCGACGAGAGATGCTGCTCCGAGCCATGGAGCAGCTCCCCGATCGACAGAAGGAGGTATTGCATCTGGTCTTCTATCAAGACCTCACGATTCGCGAGGCCGCGGAGATCATGGAGGTTTCCCTGGGTTCCGCACGGGTCCACTATGAGCGTGCGAAGAAGCGACTCAGGACACTGCTCGATCCTGGATTGCCAGAGGGAGGCTCGGAGTGAGTAGCTCGCTGGAGGAACGCCGGCTCCGCGAGCTCTTCCAGGAGCTCAGGGAGCAAACCGAGTCGGGATCCGAGATCCCGGTCTTCGATGCCATGATCGAGCGGGCAAAGGTCGACCCGGCGGGCAAGCCGACCCTCGAGGGGATCGATGTCGGAGGCGATGGTCGGGCTGCTGTCCGTGCTCGACGACGTTACGCTTGGGGCGGCTGGGCCTCGGCGGCGGTCGCGGCTGGGATCCTGGCGATCGTGATGACGCGCGGCGGTGGAGAGGACGAGGCATTCGAGCGTCTGGTGACCGCGTACGCTACCGACGTGACCAGCGGAGCATGGTCCTCCCCGACGGCGGGACTGCTGGAAGTGCCCGGATTGGAGCTGCTCAGAGGCGTTCCGACGCTCGGCGGTTCGGTGACCGGTCAACCTGGCGAGCGACCCGAGGACCCCTCAGCCGAAGATGGAGGCGATCGCCCATGATTAGACTCATCAAGGGATTGGCCCTTTCGGCAGCCCTGATGCCCTGGCTCGTCGGTGGGCTGTTGGCGCAGGAGCCGGAACTCCAACAAGACCCGCTCTTCGCCACGCTCTACCCGCCCGAGCTCATCATGCAGCACCGAAGGGCAATCGACCTCACGGACGAGCAGAGGGATGCGATCAGCCAGATGATTCAGGAGCTGCAGGGGCGGGTCGTCCGGCTCCAGTGGGAGCTGCTCGACCAGATGCAGCTCCTCGCGGAGGCCACATCGGGGACCCGTGTCGATCTGGACCGCTCATTGGATAGGATGGAGGACGTCCTGAACACCGAGAGGCAGATCAAGCAGGCACACTTGGAGATGCTGGTGCGCATCAAGAACCTGCTCACGGCGGACCAGCAGGAGACGCTCGATCGGCTGAAGATCACCGCCGCGCCGGGAGGTGGTTAGGGGCGGATCACCGCTCGCGTCTGGTTTCTCATGGCCACCATGCGACGCCGATGCTCAGCCGGCTGGACGTCGCGTCGATGTCCAGCTCGGTGACCGTCACGGTGCCGAAGTCGATCTCCGTGAACTCCCCACCACTCCACATCAGCTGGACGTCCAAAGCGAGCGTCTCGGTGAAATAGGCCATCAGCCCACCGCCCACCGAGAACGACCCGCCATTGAAGCTGACATCCGCGGCCTCGTTCCCGTTTACGACCGGGTCCTTGACTTCGACCGCCCGAGCAGAGATCGCAGCCTGAAGGTACGGCACCCAGCTTCTGAGGCTGTTCGCGAAGTGGAAGCGCGCGCCGAAATCGGCGTGCCCCATCGTCCATTCGCCCCCCAACCCGTCCGATGGGTTCACGTCGAATCGAGCTCCGTCGAACTGAGCGAATGCGGTGATGATCCGATTGAAGCCATAACCCACACGGATCCCTCCGCCACCGGCATCGTTCCGCTCCCCGTCCTCGACCGTGAGAGCGGCTCCGGATGCGTGGATGCCCACGGTGAATCCGCGTGTGGTGGACTCCTGGGCGGCAGCGGTCTCACAAGCGAAGAGCGCGATGATCGCGAAGAGCGAAGGAAGGTAGGGATTGCGAGACATGGGCTTTCTTCCGGTTGGATGAGCATGGCCGCTCGGGCCGGCCTCCAAACGAGAGCGGCCGAGAGACGGTGGTCTCCTAAAGAACGGCTCCCAGGAAGACCAGCTCGTCAACGGGATCCAGGAGATCCTCGAGCAGGTCGAACACATCTTCCGCCGAGTCGACGACGTGCCACAGGACCAGGAACTCGAGACCGGTCAGCGGGGCGCCGGAGGCTCCCAGGAACGTCGGGTCGTCGGCGGGCCCGGAAACCGTGGCGAAGAGCTCCCCGTTCAGCTCGACGGACCCGTCAATCATACCGTCGTCACCGATCACGTCCACCCTGAACGACTCGTCCCGGTGACGGGCGAAGACATGGATCTCGCCTTCGCCCTCGGGCTCCCCCTCCTCCCCTCGCACGCTTCCGGAGACCTCGAAGTCACGAGCGTGGATCCCGAGGTCGAACGAAACGTCCACACTCGAGCGGACGCCGTGATCCACTCCGGTCGCCTCGATCGCGAAATCCAGACGGGGCCCGTCATCCACGAGGAACCCGCCCACGGAGAGCGTTCCGCCCGTCCCGGTCTCGTCGAGCGCCACGCGGTAGTCGAGCATCGTGACGCCGTGTTGTACGACCCCGACGTGGAGGACGATGTCTTCCCGGCTCGTGTCCCCTTCATCCACCAGGTCGGCGTAGCCCGTCTCCTGGTCGACGAGCGGGAATCCGTGAGCGTCGATCTCGTAGAGGACGAATCGGACCCCGGTCGCCGGCGCCCCAGGGCGGGATCTGTCGACGACGTACTCGTCCTCCTCGGGATCATAGACGAACGTGGCCCCGCGATGGAAATCGGAGATTATGGGCGAGCGTGCGGCGCCCGAGCGGCTCGGCCCGAGGGACCCGAGGGGCGTACGGCCGGTCAGCATCTGGAAGCCCGCCAGGCCCTCCGAGGACAGAGCCTGCTCCAGCGCCTCGTAGTCGGACAGGGCAGCGCCCGCGTCGAACGGCGCAGAGGCCTCCGTATCCGTCGTCGTGTCACATGCCGCGACCAACCCGCCAAAGGTCAGCGACGCCAAGACCAAGATTCGCTTCGGGATGCGCACGGTCCTCCTCCCTCCGATGGAGACGTCAAGTGTTTCCGCTCGGAGGGTGAGTGACGTGAGCGCTTCGTCTGTATGACAGGAGGTCGTGAGGAGCGTCAGCTGGGCCGTAATCGCCGGGGAGGAAAGACCTGCCCCACCCTCGGAAAGACCATCTCGAGCTGGTCGCCGGGATACACCGCGACGAATACCCGCGGACCGCCGGAGAAGCGGATTCCGCTGCTCCGATAGACAATCGTGAAGGTCTCCGTGCTCTCCGCCGGCACCACGCCGAGCCAATCCCGGGACGCCCCCTCCCAGATTGCGTAGACGTCCCGTGCCCGCGGACTCTCGTTTCTTATCGTGACGCGGACCTCGGTGCTTCCGGGAAGGTCGGAGTAAGGATTCTCGCGCGTCTGCGGGAGGCAGGCGATGGAGAAGAAGGCCAGGGTGAGCATCAAGCTCAGCTTGAGCGGATGTCTCGAGGAGGACCGGCCGGGAATCATGCCCCGAAACTGCCGACCGTCCTACGGGGCTGCAAGAAGAATGGCCCCGAGAGTGTGCCCGCGGCGAGCACGGTCGCAAGGAGCACGCTCGCGCCCGCCCACCAGAAGACGGATGTCCCGACGGCAGCGTACAGCACGCCTCCGGTCAGAAGCCCCGCGATGCTGGCGGCGGCCCCCAGGCTCCCGGCTAGACCTTGTACTGCACCCTGATATCGGTCGCCTGCGGCCTTCGAGAGCAGAGATGTGACGGAGGGCCACATGATACCGTTTCCGAGCGCCATCAGGCTCGCACCTACATACAGCTCCGCAGTGGAAGCCGAGTCGAACATCAGGAAGCTGAGCGCGAGAATCAGGCCGCCGGCGAGGGTCAGCGTGCGCTCGGAGAGACGCTTTACCAGACGGGACAGCAGCGGTCCCTGCACCACAACCATCAGGAGGCTGAGCACCGTGAAGAACATGCCCACACGGGCCATCGACCAGTCGAGCGGCCCGGCGGCATAAGCGGGCAGGGTCACATAGAAGAGATTGAAGCCCAGCATGATCAGGAAGTTCACCCCCAGGAGAGGTACGACCCCTTGCAGCTGCCGGATCACCCCGACCGTCAACTCGGGCGCCGCATGAAGCTCGAAGCAGTCGCGCTGCTCCTGTCCGAAGATCTTGCGCACGTTCGTCCTCTCCGGACTTCCCGTGAGCGCGCAGAGGTTGGACTCCGGCAGGAGTCGGGCGATCGCCACCGTCGCCGCCAACGCCACCACCACAGCGAACAGAACCGGACCTACCTCCGTCCAAGGCGTGGCCCCCAAAAGGCCCGCGATCGCCGGCCCCAGGATGAATCCCAGGTTCGACCAAACGGCCATTTTCCCGAAATTGGCGGCACGATCCTCGGGTCTGGTGACGTCCGCCAGGTAAGCGTTCGCGACGGACACATTCCCACCCGTCAGCCCGTCCAGCGCACGCGACGTGACAAGCAGAACCAGGGGCAGGGTGAGCGTGAAGCGCCCCAGACCTGGGACGTCGAGATCCGCGATCCCTCGGACGGGCAGGACGAATGCTACAAGCAGGACGAGCCACGAGAAGAGCGTCCCGACCTGGCTGAGAAGTAGGATGCGCTTCCTTCCATGCCGGTCCGACCAACGACCGAGGATGGGCGCTCCGATGAGCTGGAAGAACGAGTAGGTGGCGCCCG
>JAHEKL010000230.1 GCA_024638345.1 Gammaproteobacteria bacterium
GGAGCCGGGCCGGGTACGGCTTCAGATCGACGAACTCCAGCGGATCGGTGCTGGAGACTCCGGCGTCCGTCTCCTCGAAGCTCCCCTCGTCCGTGAGGAGCTGGATGTAGATCTCGGGACCCACCCGAAAGTGATGCCCGCACTCTGGACAGACGTGCAGATTCTGGGTGAGCTTCTCGCTGTAGAGGATCTCGCCGCACCCATCACACTTGTCGAATACGTCGGAGGCGAGCTCCCGTTTGTCCTCCGCTTTTAGCGGCTTCTTCTCTTTTCGAAACCAGGCCATGGAGTCCCTCGGGGCGCTACGTCTCTCCTGCCAGCCGGACGGCGAGGCCCGTCATGGTCCAGCACGAGAGTAGGAAGGTTCCTCCGTAGCTGACGAAGGGGAGCGGGATCCCGGTGATCGGGACGAGGCCCACCGTCATGCCGACGTTGACGAAGATGTGGACGAACCAGGTTCCGAAGATACCGAACAGAACCAGGCCGGCAAAGGGATCCCGGCTGCGCTCCGCGAGGCGGACCAGCCGGAACAGGAGAAGCCAGAATAGGACGATTGCACCGAGCACGCCGAGGAAGCCCAGCTCCTCCCCCACCACGCTGAAGATGAAGTCGGTGTGCTGCTCAGGAAGGAAGTCGAGACGTTTCTGCGTCCCCTGGGTGAAGCCCTTTCCGAGCAGCCCGCCGCTCCCGATCGCGACCTTGGACTGGATCAGGTTCCAGCCGGCTCCTCTGGGGTCGAGCGCGGGGTCGAGGAACACGAGCAGCCGGTTCCGCTGATACTCGGCGAGCGAGTTCCAAAGGGGTAGCGCGATCGTTCCAGCGGCCAGGTTCCCGAGCACGACGGTCATCGACTCGGCGAGGTAGAGGCGATAGCGGTAGATGTACAGGAAGCCGACCAGCGCGATGAAATAAGCCGACCAGATTCGTGTATCGAAGGATAGGACGAGTGCGACGCCCGGGCTCGCCAGGAGAAAGAGCAGGAGCGGAGGAGTGCCGGCCCAGTAGAGCGCCGCGAACAGGAGTCCGACGAACGCGAGCGCAGTTCCCAGGTCCGGTTGCAGGACCACGAGCCCGAGGGGCACCGCAATGAGGGCCGAGGGCGCGAGCAGGTCCCTGAGGGATGCTGGCGGCTCATCGCGCGCCGACAGCAGCCGTGCAAGACCCAGTATGGCCGCGATTTTTGCGACCTCCGACGGTTGGAAGCGGAGCGGACCGACCTCGATCCAGCCCTCGACACCTTCTGCCGTACCTGCCCCGGTCCCGATCGCCAGGGTCAGCCCCAGAAGGACCACCGCGACCAGAAAGACGGGAACGGCGACCCACTCGATCCAAGCCGGCTTCACCTGAACGACAGCCGTGAAGGCGAGTAGGGAGATCGCGAGCCACGCGAGCTGGCGGAGCCAGGCACCTTGGGTGACCGGGCTCGGCACGTTGAGGACGCCGGCTGAGAAGATCATCGCGATGCCGAAGGCCGACAGGGCGAGTGCGACCCCGACCAACTCGACGTCGACGGCCCAGCGTCGGAACCACCTCACGGCAACGCTACTCCGTCTCTCTCCGACCGCGTCCGGCCCAGGGAGCCGGAACTCCCAACTGATAGTGCTCCCGGAGCGTCTGAATCGTGTCGGTCGGAATGCCGTACTTCCGTCGCAGATGGAAATCCGCCGCCTTCGCCGCTATGGGAGCGGCGGCGGCAGAGCCGGACACCCCTTCCTCGATGATCACGGCCACCACGATCTCTGGACGGCCGCCCCAAGCACCGGCGAGCCCGACGAACCAGGCGTGGGCGGGCTCTTCGCCCAATCCTTGCTGTGCGGTGCCCGTCTTTCCGATGAGATCCCAGTGCTCCAGCGTGGACAGGAAGGCGGTTCCGCCTGGGGCGGTCACCTGCCGAAGTCCCTCCCGGATCGCCTCCAGGTCCTCCCCATTCAGATCCAGGCTCCAGTCCGGCCCGGGCGGCTCGGCCGCCCTGCTGACCGCCAACCGGGGTGCCGGGGCGGTTCCGTCCCTCGCGAGCGCGACATAGAACTGGGCCATCTTGAGCGGCGTTTGGTCGTTGGGTCCCTGACCGATCGCCAGACTCAATACTTCGTTCTCGGTCGGTGGAAAGCCGTATCGGTCCTCCCAGAATCCCAGGGTCGCCGGAAAGACGCCGGTCGACTCCACGGGAAGATCGACACCGCACGGTTCCGCGAACCCCAGACGCGAGCCCTCTCTCACCAGGTTGTCCAGCCCGATCCGAACGCCGACCTGATAGAAGTAGACGTTGCAGGAGTGAGCCAGAGCCCCGGCCAAATCCTGGTGCCCGTGCCCGGCGGGATACCAGCATCGGCGAACGTCGTTTCCGTACCTGAAGGAGCCCGTGCAGGGAGCGGGCATGACCTCCCCCGGCTCGAGAACTCCCATCTTCAGCGCGATCGCCGCAGCAGCGACCTTCCAGGTGGAAGCGGGAGGGTATCTGCCCACGACCGCACGGTTGAACAGCGGACGCGTGGGATCGCGATTCAACTGCTCCCAGAGACCGCGGTCGATCCCACCTACGAAGTCGTTCGGATCGAAGGACGGAGCCGAGTACAACGCCAGGACTCCTCCGTCCGCGACGTTCAGTGCGACGACGGCGCCGCGCCGATCCTCGGGAAAGATCTCGTGAATGTACCGGACCAGGTCCAGGTCCACGTTCAGCTGAAGATCCCGACCCGGAAGGGCTGGAGCCGCGGCCTGACCCTCGAAGGACCCCACGACTCTTCCGACCGCATCGACCTCGATGTAGCGAACCCCCTGCATTCCCTGGAGCGAACCTTCGTACTGGCGCTCCAGACCATCCTTTCCGATGACCATCCGCTGCTCGTAGCCCTCGAATGTCGGAAGCTCGAGCTCGTCCTGGGAGATCTCCCCGACGTACCCTAGGGTGTGGCCCAGCGCCGGACCCGCGGTATACCTGCGCTTCGGACGCATCTCGAGGAAGACGTCGGGAAACTCGGCCCGCAACTCCTCGAGCGTCGCTACGTCCTCGTACTCCGCGTCTCCTACCACGAGAAGCGGCTGCCGGCGGTCGGTCCGGGCCTGCTCCAGCAACTGTTCGACGAAGCCATCCTCGAGACCGAGCAGAGGCTGGAGCCTCCGAAGGCTAGCTCTGAGGGAGTCGGTTGGAGCCGGGAAGAGGGAGACGGAGTAGGACGGGACGTTGTCCGCAATCACCTTTCCGTATCGGTCGAAGATCGTCCCGCGAGGCGCCGGGATCGGAAGGACGCGCAGTCTATTCGACTCGGACTGGAGCGCCCAAGCCGTCCCGCGAACGACCTGCGCCCGGAAGAAGGCGACCGACAGCACCCCCATCATTACCGCCAGCACGACGGCTGCCGTTCGAGCGCGTCCCCGGCGCACCACAAGCTGCGGAATCTTCATCGTACCCTCGCCTCCCTCGGGCCGATCATCGGCCGGCCTCTCCCGTCCATACCCCTGTCACGATCAACAGCACGGATCCCACCATTGCCGCGTACGCTGCCGCCAGCGGTGCCTGCACGAACAGGACCTGAAGGGCTTCATCTCTCCCGCCGATTCCGGTCAGGAGCCAGTGTATGCCTCTTCGGAGCCAGATTCCCAGCGCCAAGTACGAGGCGAGGAAGGCCACGGACTCCCCCACGAAGAGCTCACGAGATCTGGCACCCAGAATCCCCACCACCGTCAGCGCCATGGCATTAGCCCCGAACGATAGTATGGAGAGTGCGTCCTCCATAAGCCCCAACACGAATCCGACCCCGGCGGCCGTCCCCGTTCGAACGGTCCTCGCCACGACCAAGAGGCCCACCGCGAGCAGATCGGGTGCCCACTGGCCGGCACCGAGCCCCACGTGCAGAGAAAAATGCAGGACGGGGAGGAGGATGACCACTACCCAGAACAAGGGACCGCGTCTCACGGAGTCTCGGCGGGTGGTTCCTCACCCGGCAGCCAGAGCTCCTCGAGCGACTCGAGACCGCCCAGGCCCTCGTCGGTAAGGACCAGGACATGGGTGGCGCTACCGGGCCGTACCGCCGGGTCCAGCCAATAGCTCCGCCGCCACCCGGCTTCCACCTCCGCCAGCCCGGATACGGTTCCGACCAGGATTCCCCGTGGGTACACGGCTCCCCGCCCGCTCGTGACCACCGGAACGCCGTCGCCCACGGACGCCTGGAAGGGAACGCCGTTGAGCATCAGCCGATCCTCTTCTCGGAACGCGCCCCGCCTCGACTCCACGATCCCGAAGATCTCTCCATCCACGGTCATTGCGCTGGCCCGGAAGTCGGGATGCGTCCAGTCCATGGCCAGCGCGCTGCGGGGTCCGACTTCCCGCACCATCCCGATCAGTCCTCCCGCGACGACCACCGGATCGTTCACCCGCACTCCATCCACCCTGCCGACGTCCAGAAGAAACATGCTCTCGGATCCGAGGGTGCCCGAGCGAATTGCCGCCGCCGGCAGGAAGCTCGGCGAACTCC
>JAHEKL010000025.1:0-1471 GCA_024638345.1 Gammaproteobacteria bacterium
ACCCTGAGGTATCGCCCATCGTGGCGCGGGGCCTTTCGCTCGAGTTGGATACTCCCTACGAGCGTCCGCCCGGGGAGGCGCTTCACCACCATACGGCCGGATTCGCCAACACGCTCTGCTCGGCGGTGTTCCTGACGGGCCTGGATCCGGAAGATGCCGCGGCCAACGTCGGAGGATTCTCCGCGCCGTTCGAGCATCGGCACCAGGTAGTCGACACGATCGTGGACTACGAGCGGCAAGCCGTGAGTCTGGTCTTGCCGGACGGTGTCACGAGGACGGCGAAGAGGTACGGGAATCAGGGCTGCGTGGCCCACGCGATCGGTGAGGACTCGGTCCGATTCACGCCCTCTGTGGTGTCCAGCAGTCTGCCGCCCGCCGTAGCCACCCCCTGGCCCATGGGGGACATCGTCTCCGACCAGCCGTTTACAGGGGTGGACATGTCCGCGGTCGACGCCGCGCTCGACGCCGGTTTCGGGCCCCCGGAGGCCCGCACGCTGGCCCTCGTAGTCACGCTCGACGGCCGGATCCTGGGCGAGCGCTACGGAGACGGCATCGACCTCGACACGCCCTTGGAAGGCTGGTCGATGACCAAGTCCCTGACGGGCGCCCTCATGGGCGTCCTGATCGAGCAGGGTGCTTACGAGCTCTGGCAGCCGGCGCCGATTCCGGAGTGGCGGTCCGACGGAGACCCGAGACAGGCCATTCGCATCGGGGACATCATGAGGATGTCCAGCGGGATCCGGATTCGGGCGCCCCAGGATCCGGATTTCGATCCTGCGCTGGGGTACCCCGACCACCTCTATCTCTACACGGGCACGACGGACTCCTTCCGTTGGGCAGCGACCCGACCCCAACAGTGGGAGCCCAACACGGTGGGACGGTATCGGAACTCGGATCCCATTCTTGCCAGCTACCTGATCCGACTGGCCGTGGAAGGTCGAGGTGAGGATTACCATTCTTTCCCTCAAAGGCAGCTCTTCGATCGAATCGGGATCCGAGATGCCCACATCCAGACGGACGTCTACGGCAATTTTCTAGGGCAGGGGTACGCATTCCTCTCGGCGAGGGACTGGGCGAGGCTCGGCAACCTCTATCTTCAGGATGGGATGTGGGAGGGGGAAAGGATTCTGCCGCAAGGGTACGTCGGGTACGCTACACAGCCCGCCCCCGCGTGGGTGGAGGATGGTCGGCCGACCTATGGCGGGGCCTTCATGTGGGTCAACCGCGACCTTTCGTATCCGATTCCACCCGGGTCCTACGCGATGTCCGGGGCGGGTGGGCAGAGCACGACCATGATCCCGAGTCACGGCCTCGTCGTCGTGAGGGTCGGCAAATACAGCGGCTCGCGCGAGGGCGGGGGTGCCCTGAGAGAGGCGTTTCGGATGTTGATCGAAGCGGTCCCGGCGATCGAAGACCGCTAGATCTCGAAGGCCGTTCGGGCCGGCTCGAGCTAGGGGTCGGTAGGAGAGGA
>JAHEKL010000025.1:1481-18015 GCA_024638345.1 Gammaproteobacteria bacterium
CGACGAGTCCGCGAGCCCGCCGCAGCCGGTCGGCCAACCCTCGACAGCAGCGGATTCGGAGGTCCGGCGCCGACGATGCTCCGATCCACGGGCCACGCCGCCACGTGTGAAGACCCGGTTTCCGAGGGGACGAGAAACAGGCTCCGATCTCGCGTTCGTGCGCCGAAATCCTCCCGGCTCGTCCAGTGGATCAGCGCAGGCGCCAGCACCAGGCCGATCAGTATGGGCGACAGCCAGAGCAGAAAGACCCAACTCGTGTAGATCGTGAGAGCCGCCCACCCGAGGCCAAGCAGGACGGTGCCGAGGGAGCTGTTCCATGCGCCGCGCCACGACACGACGGAACCTCCCCTAGTCCGCCCGTCCCACGTGACGTTTCGGCCCGCGAGCACGCCCGCGACGAACCGGGCGTGATAGATCATCAGCACCGGCGCGACGACCACCGCGAAGAGCCCCTCGAGCAGAGCGCTCACCGTGAGTCTGATGGCGCCGCCCATGCCATCCCGATGTCGAAGTAGACCCAGCAGCCACCCGAGGAGCTTTGGAAGAAATAGCAGCGTGGCCGTGATCAGGAGCAGCGAGAGCGGCGGGCCCGAGAGGGAGTCGGGCATGTCGGACATCCAGGGAAGGCCTTCGGTCCAAAGCGGAGCGGAGTCGGTCTCCGCGAGTGTGACGTAGGCGCTCCCCACGAGGAGGAGAAGAAGCCAGAGAACGGAGGATAGGTACCCCATCGCACCCATCAGGAAGTGCACGCGATTCAGGGGGTGGAGTCCATCCATCCGCAGGAGACGAAGGTGCTGAATGCTCCCCTGTGTCCACCGCCGATCCCGGTTGGCGTAGTCCGGCAGGTTTTCTGGCACCTCCTCGAAGCTCCCGCCAAGCCAAGGGGTCAGATACACCTTCCATCCTGCCCGGCGCAGCAGAGCCGCCTCTACGAAGTCGTGGCTCAGCACCTCGCCGCCCAGCGGCGGGTCACCCGGAACCACTGGCAACCGAGCATGCTCGCGGAACGCGCTCAGCCTCACAATCGCATTGTGGCCCCAGTAGTTGGCGGCATCCCCCTGCCACCAGCTCTGCCCCGTGGCGTGCAGGACGCTGTAGAGATTCGCGGCGAACTGCAGAAGGCGTCCGAAGAGCGTGGTCTGTCGCGCGGGGAGGGGAACGGTCTGAATCAGCCCCGCGCCCGGATTGGCCTCCATCAGACGCACGAGCTCGACGAGGGTGACCCCATCCATCACACTGTCCGCGTCGAGAACGACCATGAGGTCGTAGCCGTCCCCCCAGCGCTCGCAGAACTCCCACAGGTTACCCGACTTGCGGCCTGTGTTGTCTGGGCGACGCCGATAGGTCAGCCGACCCTCCGAGGAGACATCACGAAGCAGCCGATGCCATTCCTCTTCTTCCAGGACCGCGATTCCGGGATCGGTCGTATCGCTCAGCAAGAAAGCGTCGAACCGTCCGCCCTGACCGGTCTCGCGGAGGGATTCGAGGGTTGCCGCGAGTCCCCCCATGACCCTCTGCGGATCCTCGTTGTGCGCCGGCATGACGAGCGCTGTACGGCTCCCGAGCGGCGCCAGGACCGGGACGGCTGGACGGACCCGGGCGAGAGTCAGCGGATTCCGGTCCAAGAGCTGGACGACAAAGCCCACGATCGCGCTCCAAAACGCGATGGAGATCCAGCCGAAGGTCGGAACGAACAACGCGATGATCGCAAGTTCCAGAGCGCTGATTCCCCCGGCTTCCACGATCCCGAGCATCAACCAGCCACCGGTGGCAGCAGTGCCGAGAACGATGCCGAAGAAGACCCATCTTCTCAGGCGCTGGAAGGGCACCCGGAGCTCGGCTGAGCCCTGCTCGCCCGCGCGGGTCACCCCACTCATCGAGCGCTCAGCCGTCACGCTCGGGCACCCACAGATAGGTCCAGGTCTCGCTCACCGTCCGGTTCCCTTGCTCGAGCAAGAGCCTCATGTCGGCGGGTTGCCCCTCGTCCGGATCGAGGGTGAACGTGGCTCGGTAGCCCAGACGCTCGGGGAGTGGCTGCACCACGAGGTTCGATATCACACCCGATGACGTCGTGAGCGCAGCGGAAACGGGCTCCCTGGCGTCGAGTGAATCAAGCGTGCCTCCCCTGAAGTCGACCACGAAGCGTCGCGCGCCGGGGTTCTCGACGTCCGCGCCCGGAAGCGTGCCTGAACCGATGAGCGTGCGTTCGACCTGACCGAGGGTCTGGTCCTCCAGCCGGCGGTCGAAGGTACGAAGCTGGTAGCGATACGCACGCTCATCGCCGGCTCGGAACGGGTCATCGGGGGTCCAGAACGCGACGATGTTGTCATTGAACTCGGATGGAGTCGGGAGCTCCACGAGCTGCACGCTACCGATTCCCCAGTCGCCCTCCCCCATGGTGACCCATTCACTCGGTCTGCGATGATAGCTGGCCTCGAGATCGAGGTAGCTCTCGAAGCTTCGGTCCCGCTGAACGAGCCCGAATCCCCAGGGGTCCACATCCAGTAGAGCCGTGACCTGAACTCCGCTTCGATTGCTCAGGGGGCGCCAGATCCACTCGTCTCGCGAGGTGTGCATCAGGAGTCCGTCCGAATCGTGAACCTGGGGCCGAAAGTCGTCGAAGAGCGCGGCGCGCCCCGGGCCGTACAGGTACATGCTGGTGAGAGGAGCGACGCCCAACCTCTGCACGTCTGCACGCGCGAAGAGCCTCGTGTCGACCTCTAGGGTGGTGCCGTCCCCCGGAGCCAGATCGAACCGGTATGCGCCCACGACCGAGGGCCCATCGAGCAGTCCGAAGAAGGTCATTCGCGTCGCGTCGGACTCCGGCTGAAGCAGCCAGAACGCGACGAAGTCCGGGAATTCCTCTCCGTCCGGCTCCGCGACGTTCACCGCCAGACCACGCGAGGACAGGCCGTGGGCGTGGCCACGTCCCAGCAGCCGGAAGTAGGAGGCTCCGAGGAACACGGCGACTTCGTCCTTGCTGCCGTCGCTGTTCAACGGGTAGTGTATGCGGAAGCCGGCGTAGCCAGGGCTCTCCGGCCCCGAGGCCGGCAGCGTGGCCGCAACTTCAGCGATGGGTTCTGCGGCGTTTCGGTACGCGAAACGATCCGCATCGAACTCGAGAACGCGGATTTGTTCCTCTTCGACCAGGTGAATCCGGACGGGATCGGTGTAGAGGAAGCCGGGGTGAAAGAGTTGCACCTCGAACGGCGACTCGTCTCGCCAGAGTGCGGATTCCGGCCGAAACGCGATGCCTCGATAGGCCTCGTACTCGAGGCGGATCAGCGAGGAGGGAAGTCTCGAGCGGGGAGGGGCGTAGTCCGTTCGCGACAGATCGCGGGCGAGCGCCACGAGATCGTCGAACAGGTGTTGGGGCCGTAACGGACGATCGAGCGAGGGCTGGGAACGGCCCGGGGTGACCTCGCGATCGAGCGCAGAGGTGGGTGGAGCGGCGGTCGAAGTGGCTCCGCCGGTGGCCTCCGGCTCGATGCTTCTGCGGCCCGGGACGAGGTCGCATGAGGTGCAGAGGAGAAGGATCGCGACCGAGAGCGGCGCGAGGATACGGAACCGCATGGCGCTTCGACTCCCTCGTCCATTGTTCGGGGGGAAACGACGGGCCCTCGGTGACCCGCTCCCCAGCGATGCGGAGGAACGAATGACCGAGTCGGGAAACAAACGACGGTGAAGCGGCTCCTGAGCTTGCTGGCCGCCCTCGTGCTTGTCAATGGCGTGCTCCTGGCGACCCGATGGACAACCCCGGCTGAGCAGCCTGTGCCATGGGTCGCGCTCGAGGCCGTTTTCGTCGTCGGACTCGTCCTGGTCCTTCGAAGCTCCCGACTGCGGGTCGTGACCGCTTTCCTCCTTGCGCTCGCCACGGTAGTCACCGGCGTCCTCATCTTCGCCGATGTCGCGACCGAGGCGATCCTCGCCCGTCCACTGAACCTCTATCTGGATATCCATCTGGCGAGGTCCGTCTATGATCTCCTGGCTGGAACGCTGGGGACGCCGCTGGCCTGGGCAGCGCTGGCGGCCGTCGGCGTCTCGATCATGGGCATCGTCGTGCTCCTCACGTACCTGCTTTCCGCCTCCGGAGATCCGGAGGCGATCCGAAGCGGGCCCTGGTCGATTCAGCGGGTCGGCACCTCGGGGCTCTCTCGGGCGGTCGGTTTGGCCATGATGACACCTCTGGCGCTCTGGATCGCGGGTCTCTACCTACCGGTGTGGCCGCTCTCGGGGCTCCCTCCGAGGGTAGCGGCCCCGAGCAGTGACTGGATGCAGGCTCAGGGCGCTCTACTTCGAGAGACCCTCCTGGAGCGGGATCGCTTCGTGGAAGACCTGGCCACCGCGCCCGCGGACTACGGTGACATCGATGGGCTGTTGGCTCGGTTGGAAGGTCGCGACGTGATCCTCGCCTTCATCGAATCGTACGGGATCTCGGCCGTGACCGACCCTAGATACGCAGCGGTCATCGGGCCTCGTCTCGAAGACTTGGGACGACGGATGGACCGAGCGGGGCTTTCGATCGCCTCGGGGACGCTGGTCGCCCCGACCCAGGGGGGTCAGTCGTGGTTCTCCCACGGATCCCTTCTGAGCGGGCTCTGGCTCGACAATCAGCAAAGGTACGACTTGATGCTCGCGAGCGGGCGCGAGACCCTCGTCGATGACTTCCGAAGGGCCGGTTATCGCACGGTCGCCCTCATGCCGGCGATCACCTTCGCGTGGCCCGAGGGCGAGCAGTTCGGGTACGATCGGGTCTATGCCCGTGCGGACATCGACTACGGGGGTCCGCCCCTCAATTGGGTGACGATGCCCGATCAGTTCTCGTGGTGGTTCTTGGAGCAGAAGATCCGGAACCGAAGCTCCGGGTCGTCGACGAGCGAGGATCGAAGGCCATTGTTCGTCGAGGTCGGGATGATCAGCAGCCACGCACCTTGGACGCCGATTCTCCCGGTATTGGAAGACTGGGAGGCCGTGGGGGAAGGACAGGTCTTCGCGGAGTGGGAGAACGCCGGAGAGCGGCCGGAGGATCTCTGGCGCGACCCCGATCGGGTCCGTGAACATTTCGCGCTCTCTCTGGACTACGCCATCCACGCCATGGCGTCTTATGCGGAACGCTACGTCGACGAGACCGTGCTCCTTATCGCGATGGGCGATCATCAACCCGCGCCTCTGATCACGGGAACCGAGGTTAGTTGGGAGGTTCCGGTGCACATCATCAGCTCGGATCCGGAGCTGATCGCCCCCTTCCTCGAGTGGGGGTTCGAGACGGGGGCCGTGCCGCCGCGCGTCGATCCAGAGCGGGGGATGGATTTCTTCCGTGACTGGTTCGTTCGTGCCTACAGCGGCCCGACCAGGGCTCTCGAAGCCACCACCTCCTTCGGGGACCGAGCGAGTGACCTTGCGATTCGGGTCGAGCCCGAAGGCCCGGACGACGATGGCTGAGGGGGGGCCGAGACGGGACCCAGCCCCGGACAGGGGATACGATTCGGTCGCGCGGATCTTCCACTGGATGATCGCGTTGATGGTCGTCGTGCAGATCCCGGCGGGCATCGCGATGACGAGCGAGCCACTCCTCGAGGTCGCCGATCCGATGTTCATCCTCCACAAGGGTCTCGGCGTGGTGTTGCTGGTCCTCGTGACCCTCCGCGCCCTCTGGCGGCTGCTCCATCGGCCACCCCGCTTTCCGGACTACGTGCCGAGTCTCGAACAGCGCATCGCAGGAGCCACGCACGTCACCATCTACGTCCTGTTGTTCGTGATGGTCGTGAGCGGATACGTGCGGACGATCGGGGACGGATTCCCGATCGAGCTGCTGGACGCGCTGGGTGTCCCGCCCTTGATCCCTCTGATGCCCGAGGTGGCTGGGGTCATGCTCGTGGTCCACCAGTTCGCGGTCATCGCCCTGATCGGCTTGGTCGCCGTCCACATCAGCGCCGTGCTACGTCACCAGCTGATCGATCGCAATCCCATTCTCGCTCGCATGTGGCCACCGTTCCGCCGAGGCGAAGGACCGCCGGCGTGAGCGCGTGGATCGGAGTCGTGCGTTCGCTGATCCTCTATTGGCGCCCCGGACGTCAGCGAGGGTTGAGGCGACTCTACGCCCCGCTGGTCGGCCCCGGTGACCTGGTCTTCGACATCGGGGCGCACGTGGGTGATCGTTCGGCCGCGTTCGCCGACCTGGGTGCACGGGTCGTCGCACTCGAGCCGCAGCCGCAACTCCTGCCTTGGCTGCGTCGGCTCGCCGCCCGGCGGAATCGGATCACCGTTCGACCGCAGGCCATTGGCAGCGAGGCTGGGAAAGCCCAGCTGTCCATCAGCAGCCGCACCCCGACCGTGTCGACACTCGCGACGCGATGGCGTGAAGAGCTGCCGGATGCGAATCCAGGCTTTCGCTCCGTCCGTTGGGATCGGATCCACGAGGTGCGCGTCACGACTCTCGACGAGCTCATCACGGAATTCGGAGTTCCCAAGTTCTGCAAGCTCGATGTCGAGGGGTCCGAGCTCGAGGCCCTGGCGGGTCTCAGCCACCCGATCGGGGCGGTGTCCGTGGAGTTCATCCGAGGGGGGCTGGATCTGGCGGCCGCTTGCGTGGCGCGCCTAGAGGAGCTGGGTCGCTACGAGTACAACGTCGTGGGTGGCGAGGGGAGAGTTTTCCACTTTCGTTCCTGGGTTTCTCCGGAGCGGGTCGCGGAGTGGCTCGACAATGGCGCGGGAGGGTTTCGATGCGGCGATGTCTACGCTCGGCTGAGGGAGGTCGGTGATGGTTGATCTCTCGGAGGCCGCCTGGCAGACCCTCACGACTCCCGAGATCGAGGAACTGGTGCGGGGAGACCCAGTGGTGGTGCTTCCCCTGGCGGCGATCGAGCAGCACGGTCCGCACCTCCCGCTGTCTACCGACGTCGAGATCGGGCTCGGGATCCTCCGAAGCGCCCTTCACAAGCTTCCCTCGGGCTTTCCCGTCTCCGTTCTTCCTGTCCAGGGGATCGGAACGAGTCTCGAGCACGAGAACTTCTCAGGGACGTTGAGCCTGAGCGCCCGAACGCTGGAGGCGACGGTCTGCGAGATCGGGCGCGGGCTGGCGCGCGCGGGGGTTCGCAGGCTTGTGCTCAGCAACAGCCACGGCGGAAACCGCGGTGTCATGGATGCGGCTGGCCTTCGACTTCGGGCGGAGGAGGGCTTGCTCGTGGTGAAGGCGAGTTACTTCGATTTTCCGCCGGAGCCAGAAGGCGCGATCGACCAGTCCGAGTGGAGGCACGGGCTCCACGGTGGTGCCGTGGAGACGTCGATGATGCTTCACCTGCGGCCCGAGCTGGTTCGAAGAGATCGGACGGAGCCGATAGTTTCGCTGGGGCAGGATCTCGAGTCGGACGGTAGCCGTATCAGGCCCGATCGAGGGGCCGCGTTCTCATGGCTCGCGGACGACCTGCATCCGTCGGGTGTAGCTGGGGACGCGACGATCGCCACCGCGGCTCTGGGAGAGGGATTGGTCGAGCACTACGGCTCGATCCTGTCCGAGATTCTGCAGGACGCCCGACGGTTTCCCTTGGAGCGTCTGGTGGGAGCGCCGAAGTAGCTGTAGCGACGAGACGGGAGCTGGAAAGGGCGGATCCGAGCCGTCGACGGGTTAGGGGACCTTCCCGGACAGCATCTCCTCGAGCCAGTGGCCGGCCCGACTCACCTTCGCTCGTACGTACGGAAGGTTGTGACGGTTGAGCGTTCCGTGCAGCGGCTCGCGCTCGACCACATCGATACCGCCCTTCTTCAACGCACGCACCTTCTCCGGGTTGTTCGTCAGGAGCTGGATCTTGCGGATTCCCAAGTCCTTGAGCATCTGGACCGCGACCTCGTATGTCCTCTCGTCGGCTCCGAACCCGAGGGTGCAGTCCGCATCGATGGTGTCCAAGCCGTCCTCTTGGAGACCGTAGGCCCTGAGCTTGTTGCCGAGCCCGATTCCTCGTCCCTCCTGTGCGAGATAGAGAAGCACCCCGCCTCCACGCGCCGCGAATACCCGAAGACTTCCACGTAGCTGCTCTCCGCAATCACACTTCAGACTCCCGAAGAGGTCTCCCGTCAGGCAGGCGGAGTGCAATCGAGCCGGTACCGGGTCGGTCCAGCTCTCGGGCTCGCCGATCAGGATCGCGACATGCTCGAAGAGTCCCCCCGCTTCCCGAAATAGGACAACACGGGCATTCTCGGCCTCTTCCAGAGGCACCGTCGCCTCCGTGACCCGGTGGACATCCAGCCCGGGACCGGCGGACAATGCTTCGACGTCGCCCGTCGTCAGCCGGAGGACTTCACCGCTGTCGAGCGCGTCGGACAGAGCTGCCCCTCGGTCGGCGCCGACCTCCGCACAGACCACGGCCGGGAGCAACCGCCCGACCCGTGCCAGCGCCAATGCAGCCGTCTCCGGGCCGGTCGCCCCTCGCAGGGTGACGCTCGGCGACCGATATTTCTCGGCCGAGGTGGAGAGACGCAGGATCTCCGAGGCGTCGACGTCGTCCGGGAGATCCAGGCTGACCGGGTGATTACCCTGACCGTACAGGTCGGACGGGCCCGGACTGCCGTTGCCCGAACCCCGAGAAGGGGCTCGGAGACCCATCGACTGAGCTCGGGATTCCGTGAGGGCCAGACGGAGCCGTCCATCACCCAATCGG
Organism: Gammaproteobacteria bacterium; assembly: GCA_024638345.1. Classification (GTDB taxonomy): domain Bacteria; phylum Gemmatimonadota; class Gemmatimonadetes; order Longimicrobiales; family Gaopeijiaceae; genus JAAXGI01. The sequence continues at coordinate 10,136 of JAHEKL010000025.1, forward strand.
CGGAGCTCTTCGATCGTGCTCGTTTGCAGACCTTCGACGGCCGCCGCGAGGATCCCGCCGGATTCCGACCGACCCCTGGCGGTAACGAACAGTGGGCGCCCGCGCATGAGATCGAACAGCCCGCGCTCAGCAGTGTGCATTCAATCGAACTCGCGTTTCCTGTGATCGAGGAGCCACGCTTGACGACCATGATCGACGAGCGAACAGCCTGGGAGCTGGTGCGCCGGCTGCCGCGAGGCTCGATCGAGGGCCCTGAGCCACTCCGTGTCCATCATGATCCCGACCGAAAGGCGTGGCTGCAAGTACACCCGACCGGTCGGTGGGATCTATCGGGTACACCAACCCAGGCCGCAAGTGGCGTCATCGAGCTGTTCCTCCCGATCCAGATCCAGTCCGATCTCGTGATCGCGCAGGTTGGACAGAGCCTGGATGGTAGGATCGCCACCTCTACGGGCCGTTCCCACTACATCACCGGACCGGAAGACATTCGGAGGCTACACCGCCTCCGAGCGCTCGTGGACGTGGTCCTGGTTGGAGCTGGAACGGTGCTGGCGGACGATCCGAGCCTGACTGTCCGCGAGGTGGACGGCGAGAATCCGATCCGGGCGGTGCTCGATCCCACGGAACGCCTCGCGAACGACCACAAGGTTTTCTGCGACGGGTCGGCTCGCACGGTGCGCGTAGTCGCCCGCACGCCCGGGGAGACCGCCCCACCGAATCACCGGAGCGGACGGCCCCGAACTGAGGACGACGGGAATAGGAAGGTCGAGTCGCTACGGCTCCCGGTCGACGCAGCCGGAAGGTTCTCGCCGCATGCCGTGCTCGAAGCGCTCCGGGCACGAGGCTGGAGACGAGTCCTGGTCGAGGGAGGAGCATCGACCGTGTCCGGTTTCCTGAGAGCGGGCGCGCTGGACCGCCTGCATGTCACGGTCGCGCCGATTCTGATCGGATCGGGTCCCTCCGCCTTGGAGTTGGACGCCATCGACGGCCTGGACGAAGCGCTCCGGCCACGAGCTCGGCAGTTTCAGCTGGGAAACGACGTGCTGTTCGATCTAGACCTTCGGTGACAGCGGAGGAGCTCCGTCACCAAGTGGTTTGCCCGTTCAGAGGCTCGTCACGGGTGGGTCCCCGAGACCGGTAGAGCGAGCAGATCCTGATGCCCCACTCGCAGCCGGAACGGTGCTTCGGAGATTCTCCGGACCCTCCGCTGCGACCATGAGCGGATCGCTGACGCCTCCTCGGGGCGCTCCTCGCAGGCCGCGTCCTCCCACCCCCTCACGAGCGCTTGCACCAGGGCCCGATCGACCGGACCGAGATTCCATGCGGATGGCGCCGTCCAGACATCGAAGCCCGCCTCTCGGAACCGCGATGCCGCAGACCTCGTCGCCGTCGGTCCCAACGCGGGGCCGAGCCCCTTGTCGCGTCGCTGGTGCGCGTTGACCGCGTCGCGAATTCGCTCGTCGTCGGGATCGTCGAGCCGGCCCTCGCCCGACCCTGCCGACCACTCGATGCTACCGTCGTAGCTGAGGGTCAAGAGTACGCCGCACGAGGCCGCACGACAGGCGGAAACGAGGGCCTCGAGCCAGCACTCCGAGACGAGGTCCAGTAGCGCCGAGCCCGTGACCACGTGCACACGGGATACCAGCTCGAGTCCCTCGTTCGCCAACTCACCCACGACGCTCGATACCGCGACCCCTTGGATCTCCCACCGGACGGCCGAAAGGAGGCTTCGGTCTCGATCCACGAGCGTCCAGCTCTGCGGCTTCGGAAGTCGTGGCGCGAGATAGCGAAGGTTCGATCCGGTTCCGCTACCCAGGTCCAAGACGTCCGTCCAAGCCTCGCGCCTCCAGCGCTCGACCAGGACCGAGACCAGGCTCTCCGCGCGTGATCTGTGGTCGACCGGCTCGCGCATTCCGAGCCAACTGGGGTCGAATCGCTCGGGGTCCGGACTCACGAGGGGGCGGTCAGGGTGGCTACAGCGTCGGCGAAGGCGCGGCTCTGCCTCTCCCAGTCTGGAAGGGACGCGGCATGACGGCGGGCGGCCTGCGCGAGTAGAGCGCACCGCTGGCGCTCCGGGACCGGCCCGTTCGAGGGCGGATCCGCTTCGGGGAGGAGAGCCCGGATGGCCTCCGCGAGGGCCCGGTGATTTCCCGGCTCAACCAGAATCCCCGCATCGGCCGGGAGCGTGTCGGGAATCGCGCCGCCGGTCGTGGACACGACCGGGAGACCGTGGGCCAGGGCCTCCGTGATCGCCATGCCATACCCCTCGTAATGAGAGGGAAGCACGAACACGGAGCTCCGGTGGTACAGATCATCGAGCTGGCTTCGGTCGCATTCCCCCACAATTCGAAGACGCGAGAGGAGTCCTTTGTCATCAGCCAGCGCGCGGACGCGGGATGCGTAGTGGGGGTCCCGCTCGATGCTTCCTGCGAGCACGCAGGTCCACGGTCGATCGAGGACCTCAGCGAGGGCCTGGACCAGTACGTCTTGACCCTTGCGGGGAATCAGCGATCCGACGCAGAGGAGCCGGGGTGGCTCGCCGGGCCCGGGCCCCACGGCCGAGGGCTCCGGGTCGGTTCCCGGGACGACGGGAAGGATGCGCTCTTCGGGCACCTCCAGTAGCCTCACCCTCGAGACGGTGTGCGGGCTCGTGACCACAACGCCCGCGCACCGAGCCAGAGCGTTCGTCTCCATACACAACAACTCGTTGACGTGTTGTGTGTTCAGTCCTGTTTCATCAGAAGTAAGATGATGTATCAGAGCAAGGGCCCGAACCCTACCGAGGGAGTCGCACTCAGCCGCGAACGCAGCCAGCCCGAGCCCATCGATCACCACAAGGCCGGCGTCCGGAATCCGTGACAGTGTCTCCGCGGCGCTCGCGCGCGACTCCTGGTCGGGCAGGGGAAAGGCGCCCTCGAGGCTGTGCACCGTGATCGTCCATCCGAGCCGGCGAAGGCCTTCCACGATCCGGGCGTCGTATAGGTAGCCCCCGGTGCGCTGATCGAGAGGACCGGGGACGATCAGATGTAACGCGAGGCTGGGGGTCACACCTCTCCCTCGTAGCTTCCCCAGGCGACGTGAGACTCGTGGAGTGTGACGCAAATCGACGCGAGGTCTCGGGCGCCCGTCCCGAGTCTGCCATCGCGCGCCGCCTTCGCCAGCCGCTCGAAGATCTCGCGCGCGAGGAATTCGGTGGTCGTGTTTTCGCCCGCGAATTCGGGATGCTCGTCGAGGTTCCGGTAGTTGAGGTCTTCCAGGGTGGCTGCCAACAGGACCGAGGCACGACCGATGTCCACCACGAGCCCCTCCTCGTCCAGCTCCTTGCGGCGAAACGTCGCATCGACCACGTAGGTGGCCCCATGCAGCGCTTGGGCCGGTCCGAAGGTCTGGCCCTCGAAGCTGTGAGCGATCATGAAGTGGTCTCGAACGTTCAGGCTGTACAAGGCTTTGACTCCTCCGTCGGTCAGGCGCTAGGGTAGCGGATGCGGTGGCAGAGCTCGTCGCCCGGGTCGGCGCTCAGACGGGCCAGCACACTCGGAAGGTCCTCGAAGTCGCTCTCACCGGTGATGAGCACGTCCAGGGTGGAATCTCGGAGCAGACGCAACGCGAGCTCGAGCCTCCGAGCCCGCGTCCATCGGGAAGATCTCCGCGGGGGCACGTGGCCGACTTGGCTGCCCCGAATCGTGATCCGCCGGGAGTGGAACGCCTCTCCCAGCGGAAGGGAGACCGACTCGTCGCCGAACCAGCTCGCCTCGACGATAACGCCATCGATTCCAACCGATTCGAGGGCGCTCCGAAGACCGGCTGGGCTCCCGCTGGCGTGAAAGACCACGTCGGCTCGCGCGTCCGTCGGGGGACTCACGCTGAACGGTAGCCCCAGCGCGGCGGCCGGTGCGGCCCTCGAGGATCGCGTGTCCACGGTCAGGAGCTCCGCTCCGGGGATCTGGCGACAAAGCCACGAGATCAGGAGTCCGACGACGCCCGCACCGATGACCACGATTCGATCACCCGCCGAGGGGCAGCCGTCCCACAGCGCATTCACCGCGGTCTCCATATTCGCGGCCAGCACGGCGCGCCCGGCCGGGACCCCGTCGGGAAGGGGCATGACATCCGAGGCGCGGACGTGGTAGAGATCCTGGTGGGGGTAAAGGCAAAAGACCGTCCGGCCGACGAGGGAGACGGATGCAGACCGTCCATCCTCCAGTACCTCTCCCACGCTCGAATAACCGTACTTGACGGGTGCGGGAAAACGACCTTCCTGATGAGGGGCTCGCATCTGCAGGTACTGCGACGGCGGGACGAGACCTCGAAAGATCAGCGACTCGGTTCCACGGCTGATCCCCGAATAGCGAGCCCTCACCAGAACCTCCTGGTCTTGCATAGGTGCCAGGTCTTTCCGCAAGATTTCTCCTCGGCCCGGTTCCTCGATCCAGAACTGCCGGGAGCGCCTCGTTTCCGACATGACCTTAAAATCCTCTCGCCACGAGTCGGCAACGGCTGCCTCGGTCACCCCCGTCTCGAGCGGGTACGGCCCGGGCGGGCCCGGCGGTCCGGTTCGAGAGTTGGCCTGGGCGGCGTTACCACTTGCCCTGCTGACGGCTGCAACTTGGCTGCTGTTCGGTCTCTCGGCCAGCTATCCGGTCCAGGTCGGAGGGCTCTGGGTGGGCCTGTGCGTTTGGATCTATCGGAGAGCCCCTAGACCCGCAGTTGCCGGGGGGCTCGGGATCGCGAACCGGGTCACGCTCGCCCGTGCGACCCTGGTCCTGCCGGTCGCCGGGCTCGTCTTCCACCCCGCGCTTGCTGTGGACTTGGGCTATTGGTGGGTCATCTTCTGGTCGGGCGTGGCCATGGTGCTCGACAACGTGGATGGACGCATCGCCCGCAGAACCGGGACGACCTCGTCCTTCGGTGCCCGCTTCGACCTGGAGCTCGACGCTTTCCTGCTTCTCGTCCTCTCGGTACTCGTGTGGCAGAGCGGCAAGGTCGCGGCATGGGTGATCTTGGTAGGGGCGCTCAGATACTTCTTCGTGGCGGCCGGATGGGCGCTGCCCGCACTCAGGGGAGCGCTTCCGGAGAGCTTTCGTAGGAAGACGGTCTGCGTCGTACAGGGGCTGGTGCTGCTCGTCTGTCTGGGGCCGATCACTCCCGCTCGGCTGGCCTCCGTGGTGGCGGGCTCGGCGCTCGCCCTCCTGGTCTATTCGTTCGCGGTCGACGTGATCTGGCTACTCGGATCGGGAGGCCGGGGTCCTACATCCGAAGCAACCGGTTGACCTTGATCACGAGAGCTCGACTGGACAGGTCGGACCAGCGGTCGAGCACGTTGGTGTCGCGATCTTCCGTGTACACGATGAACAGCTCGCTCCCCGGCGCCCATTCCCAGCGAAACCTCAGGTTGCTGCTGAACGCGTCACTTCCGGAGTTGTACTGAACGAGCGCACTCAGGTACATGCGCGGGTTCACCCCGTAGATGACCCTGGTTCGCGCGACGTGCTGATTGAACTCTCCGGTGGACGTCTGCAACTCGGGGAGGTCGATCCAGTTGAACTCGATGCTCGGCTCGAAAGAGAGTTGGGGCGAAACCTCGATCCTCCCCTGGCCCAGACCGAGCGAGGTGACGTTGCCGGAATAGAAGCTGCCTCTCCTGGCCGAGACCCCGGCGGAAGCGCGCCGCCGCGGCCCGAATCCGTAGCTCACCTCGACCGAACGGAACGAATAGCGACCCGCGGGCACGATGGCACCCGAGATCCCCGTGTCTTCGACCAGGTTCTCGTAGTTATCGGTGAAGTTCAGGCCGAAGGTGTCGCTGTTCTCGAACTCGATCTGGAACCTCCCAGACCGGTTCCGGCTCTCTACGAAGCCCAACCGCTCGTTTTCGGTGTACCCGAGATTGCCCTGAAGGCGGAACTGGCGAATCCACGAGATCGACTCCGGGCGGGGACTGAAGCGGCCCCCCAGAGAGCTCTGTCGAAAGCCCTTTCTCCGCACGAAGCCGATCTCGGGATTGAAATCGTCTCCGACGAGAAGGTGACTCGCCTGGGCGCCCCACTCGTCTCCGCTGTAGTTGAAACGAGTCTGATAGCTCTCGTCGTTGCCGGTCAGTCCCTCCGTTCGGGTCTTCGCGTAGGAGGTGACCATGCTCACATTCTGATGAAAAGCCAGGGAGGCATCGACCCCGTAGGCCTGGTTCGAGCCTTCGTAGACCGCGGATTGTGAGCGGTTCTCGAAGAGCACACCGATACTGCTCCGAGCCAGGATGTCCCTTCGAAGTCTGAGGACCGTGAAGTTCGTCGACTCGGCGCCGACCTCGGCGTGGTCGTCCGTCTGTATGCTTAGGGCTCCCAGATCGAACGAGCCGATCTTTCCCGTGACCCGGCCTCCACCGAGAGATCGACCCGGAACCCGGGGATGGCCTGGAGCTTGTCGAGCGTCCCGCCAGTGTGGCCCAGACCCCGGCCCGAGATCATCGGCACCGCCACCCCCACCGACGCGACGAGCGGCGCCAGCACGATGGACACTTTGTCACCCACGCCGCCCGTCGAGTGCTTGTCGACCCGCGGCGGCACGTGGTCGCCGAACTCCAGTCGCTTGCCCGACGCAGACATCGCATCGGTCAGCGCCCCCAGCTCGATGTCGTCGAGCCCCCGCAGCACCACCGCCATGAGCAGCGCGGCCATCTGGTAATCCGGCACGTCACCCTCCGTGTAGGCGCGCACCAAGAACCGCCACTCGTCTTCTGTCAACGACAGTCCGTGCCGCTTGCGCTCAATGAGGGTGGACACAATCATTACTCGGTCACTCACCTTTCGGCGTCAATGGAGTCGTCATGCGTGCTGCGTTCTCGGTCACCCTCATGCTCCTCTTGGGAGCGCCGGCCGTCGCCGCTCAGTCGTCGTACGACGAGCTGGTGCGACGGGGTGACAGTCTGTCCCACGCCTTGGAACCGGCCAAGGCGCTGGAGGCCTACCGTGCTGCCTACATGACCGATCAAACGTACGAGGCGATGTGGAAGTTCGCCGAAGCGCAGATCGACGTGGCGAAGCAGCTCGAGGACACAAAGCAGGCCAAGCTACGAGACAGCCTGTACGCCGTGGCCGAGATCTATTCGCGAGCGGCGATTCACACCGACTCGCTCGACGCCGAGGGGCATTTCATGCTCGCCAACGCCTTGGGTCGCCTGTCTCGAACCCGCGGCGGCAAGGAGCGCGTGCGCTTCGCCAAAGAGATCTACGAATCCGCGGCGCGCGCCGTTGCGCTCAACCCGGCTCACGACGGGGCCTATCATGTGCTCGGGGCGTGGCATGCCGAGGTGAAGCGCCTCTCGGGCATCGCGAAGTTCTTCGCGAAGACGTTTTTCGGCGCGGGGTTTCTCGACCGTGCCAGCTGGGATTCTGCGGCCGTCAATCTCGAGCGGGCCGTGGAGCTGCGGCCGGAATACGTATACCACCGACTGGAACTGGCCGAGATCTACATCGCTGTGGAGCGGTATGCCGATGCACGGCGCGAGCTCGATGCGCTCTTGGCGCTGACGCCGACGAGTGACGTGTCGGACCCGCAGTACCAGTCGGAGGCCCGGGCGCTCCTTTCGGAGCTCCGCGACCGGCCCTGACCGCGGCGGGACAACGACGTCAGTTGTCCCGATGGAGGCGACGGCGCAGCTGCCGCTGCCGGCGCCGGAGTTCCCGCTCAGCCCCATCGCGCCAGTCATCGAAGTGCTCGCGTGCGTCGTCCGATACGTCTCGGATCCTCGACCGCAAACGGCGTCTGGTCACATCCCCGCGCTCGGGTGCGAACAGAAACGCCACCCCGGCACCGATGAGCGCTCCGACCAGCAGTCCGCCGATGAATCCCACAATGCCGCTCGCGCCATCGTGATCGGCGAG
>JAHEKL010000231.1 GCA_024638345.1 Gammaproteobacteria bacterium
GCCATGTGGTGGCTCGTCATAATCGTTTTCGGTCTACTGATCCCAGAGATCCTATCGACCATCCTGGACTCGCGTCTCGGGCGGGCGATGGCCGCGCATGTGGAGAGCCGAAACGCCGGTGGGGAGTCGGGAGCGCTCCTCGAGCGTATCCAGTACCTGGAGGGAGAGATCGATCGACTGTCGTCCGACATCCACCGTCTGACCGAAGAATCCGAGTTCTTCCAGAAGCTCCTCTCCGAGCGATCCTCGCAGGGAACCCATCGATCGCCCCCCGGTGAAGGTCCCTCCTGATCCGGTCCCGACCGGGATCGGGGACGGCTCGGAGGAGTTGGCCGAGGCGGGACGGTCCAGAGCTTCCGCACGAGTCGCAGCGGGAATCCTCCTAAGCCGGATCACCGGGCTCGTCCGAGAGCGGGTGTTTGCCCACTACTTCGGAGCCTCCCCCTTCGCCGACGCCTGGCGGGCTGCGCTTCGCATGCCGAACGTCCTCCAGAATCTACTGGGAGAGGGGACCCTCTCGGCATCGTTCATTCCCATCTATTCGGAGCTGCTGGAGGAGGGAAGGACCGAGGAGGGAGCCCGATTCGCCGGTGCCGTGTTCGGGCTCCTGACCGTTACGGCAGGAGCGCTCGGGCTCCTCGGAATCGCCCTCGCTCCGGTACTGGTCAATGTCTTCTTCGATGGGTTCGATCCCGCGCGGCAAGCGCTCACGATCGATCTCGTACGGATCCTCTTTCCCATGACGGCGCTCCTCGTCATCTCGGCGTGGGCGCTCGGAATCCTCAACTCCCACCGGCGCTTCTTTCTTCCCTACGTAGCACCGGTCGCTTGGAATGCCTCCATCATCACGGCAATGCTGGTCGGCGCGATCGCCTGGGGTCTCTCCGGCGAAGCGCTGGCTCGGATTCTTGCGTGGGGAGCGCTCGTCGGCGGTGGCCTCCAGCTCGGTGTACAGCTCCCCTCGGCGCTGCGCCGGTTGGGTCGATTCCGCCCCTCGCTGTCCCTTCGGGTGTTCGGCGTACGTCAGGCGATCCGCAACTTCGTTCCAGTCGTGGCGGCCAGGGGCGCCGTCAATCTGGGTGGATGGCTGGACTTCACACTCGCCGCCTATCTAGCGACCGGCGCAGTGGCTTCGCTCGGGTACGCGCAGACGCTGTACCTGCTACCCATCTCGCTGTTCGGAATGTCGGTCGCCGCCTCCGAGCTTCCGGAGCTGTCCCGTGATCGTCAGAGGGGCACGCACGCGCTACACGGACAGGTGAGCACGGCGATGGGCCGGGTCGGCTACTTCCTCATCCCGTCCACGCTCGCATACGTCTTTCTGGGTAACGTCATCACTTCGGCGCTCTACGAGACGGGGGCATTCGGACCTACCGAGGTCCAGGTGACGTGGGCCGTCCTCGCCGCCTACGCCCTCGGAATGCCCGCTTCAGCCGTCTCGCGGCTTCTCTCCTCGGCCTTCTACGCCCTACGCGACACACGCACGCCCGCTCGAATCGCCTACGTTCGGGTCGTGCTGTCACTCGGTGTCGGCTTCGCGCTGATGTTCCCGTTGGACCGGATCGAGGTCGGGACGTTGCGTCTGGGTGCCACGGGATTGGCGCTCGGGGCGAGCCTCGCCGCCTGGACGGAGCTGGTCCTGCTGAGGCGTGCCCTTCGCCGCTCCATCGGCGTCTTCGGGATCGAGCGAGGTCGACTGCCGCGACTCTGCCTCGCGGGAGCGCTGGGCACCGTGGCGGGTGTCTCGGCCTTGTTCCTACTGCCGACCTTGCATCCGTGGGGCCTCGCGCTCGGAACGCTGATCCCGTTCGGCGGGGTATACCTGGGCGTCACCGCCCTCCTGGGTGTCTCGCAGCCTCTCCGGGAGCTCCGTGGTGGATCCCGATCCGCTACCTGAGCCGTCCAGCGCCCGGCCGATCATCTCGTGACCATCGACCGCAAGAAGCTGAACCACCTCCCGACCTCTCCGGGCGTATACCTCTTCAAGAACGGGGAAGGGGAGATCCTCTACATCGGTAAGGCCAAATCGATTCGATCTCGGGTCCGGAGCTACTTCGGAAAGGATCGGGGCCAGGGGATCCGCGTTCGCGAGATCGTGAAACACGCCGCACACGTGGACACCATCGTCGTCGGATCGGAGGCGGAAGCGCTGGTGCTCGAGGCGAATCTGATCAAGGAGCATCGGCCGCGCTTCAACATCCAGCTGAGGGACGACAAGCGATACCCGTTCGTGAAGGTGACCGTCCAGGAGCCGTTCCCACGTGTCTTCGTCACCCGCCGACTCCACGACGACGGCGCTCGTTACTTCGGACCGTTCACCTCCGTGGGGCCCATGCGCCAGGCCCTAGAGGTGGTGAAGCGGGTGTATTCGGTTCGTTCTTGCCGTTACGACCTTCCCAGGGAAGCGCCCCCCCGGCCCTGTCTGGACTACCACATCGGCCGATGTGCGGCGCCCTGCGTGGGCCTCCAGACCGAGGAGGAGTATCGCGGCATGATCGAGGATATCCTGAGAGTCCTCGACGGCGATACCGAGACCCTGAGGCTCGAGGTGGAGGGCAAGATGGAGGAAGCGGCCAGGACGCTGCGATTCGAGGAGGCTGCCCGTCATCGGAACGTGCTTCGGGGACTGGACACGATTGCCAGAGAACAGCGGATGGAGCGCGCGGAAGGGGGAAGCCAGGACATCCTCGGAATCGCTCGGGACGGGGCCATGGGCGCGGCCATCGTCCTCAGGATTCGCCGCGGCAAGCTCCTCGGTCGCGAAATCCAGCGGTTCAGGAATCTCGAGGAGGAATCGGACACGGACCTGCTCGGAACCTTCGCAACGCAGTACTACCTCGGTCGGGGTCCCGAAGCCGAGGTAGAACTCCCAAGAGAAGTCCTACTGCCCCTGGACTTCTCGGATCTGTCCACACTACAGGACGTCCTCACCGCGCGAGCTGGACGAACGGTGCGCCTCCACGTCCCCGCCCGCGGGGCCAAGCGCCGCATGACGAAGCTTGCAGCGGAGAATGCGCGGCATCTCCTGGAGGAGCAGCTCACGACGCTCGAGGTTGCGAGCGACCGCGCCGACACGCTGCTGTACGAGCTCCAGGATCGACTGGACCTCAAGGTCGTGCCCCGGCTCATCATGTGCTTCGACATCTCGCACACCCAGGGGAGCGAAGTGGTCGCAAGCGCCGTCGCTTTCGAGAACGCAGAGCCGAAGCGAAGCCTCTACCGGCACATGCGTATCCGCGGTGATTGGTCCAACGACGACTATCGCTCCATGGCCGAAGCGGTCGAACGAACGCTTCGACGCCGACTCGAGGCTGAAGACCCGTTGCCGGAGCTCATTCTGGTGGATGGCGGGAAGGGGCAGCTGAGCGCGGTTCGACCGGTCCTGGAGGGTCTCGGAGCTGGCGAAGTGGCCTTGGCCGCTCTCGCGAAGAAGAACGAGGAGCTCTATCTGCCGGGGCGATCCGAACCCATTCGGCTCTCTCGTAGGGACGCCGCGCTCCAGCTGCTCCAGCGCATCCGAAACGAAGCGCACCGGTTCGCGATCGAGTACAATCGCAAGCTCCGTGGACGACGCACGATCCGAAGTGAGCTCTCGCAGATACCTGGAATCGGCCCGGAGCGTCAGCGCTCCCTACTGACGCGTTTCGGCTCCGTGCGGTCGGTCCGACAAGCGAGCGCCGATGAGATTGCGGGCGTTCCGGGCTTCTCCCATGTGCTCGCCCGGAGGATTCTCGCGCATCTCCGCGCGTCCGTCGACTCTTCAACCGGGTGAAGTCGTCTTGACCCCTCCAGACCTCCCCTCGCACGCCGTTCGCACGCGCTTCGCTCCGAGCCCGACCGGAGACTTGCACGTCGGCAACCTCCGTGTCGCGGCGTTCAACTTCCTCTTCTCCCGAAAGCACGGCGGATCGTTCATCGTCCGAATCGAGGACACGGATGTGGATCGAAACCTGGAAGGATCCCTCGATCGGCTCCTGGGGGATCTCCGCTGGCTGGGAATCGACTGGGACGAAGGCCCCGACGTAGGCGGTCCGTTCGGACCGTACCTCCAGAGCCAGCGCGCGGATGGGCACGTCGTGCGCGCATACGCCCTTCAGGCTCTTGGGCTGGCCTATCCCTGCTTCTGCACCGAGACCGAGCTTCGCGCCCCCGCCGAAGTGCGAGGGCCGCCCGGCTGCCCCGGAGGCTGCCGCGGGTTGGAGCCCGATGCCGCCCGAAAGCGTTCGGCCGTGGAACCGGCCGCCCTCCGCTTCGGCGTCCCCGACGAACAAGTTGAGGTGCTAGATCATATAAGAGGTGCCATTGCTTTTAACGGTCGAGATATAGGAGATTTTGTCATACTTCGCGCAGACGGGCGGCCGACCTACAATTTCGCCGTCGTAGTGGACGACGTGGACATGCAGATCACCCATGTGATCCGCGGCTCGGGGCACCTCTC
>JAHEKL010000232.1 GCA_024638345.1 Gammaproteobacteria bacterium
ACCTCCGGCTGCCGTCAGGGGCGAGACTCCTGATTCGCACTAGCGATCTCCTCGAGAGCGTAACCTCTCAATTCTCCAGCCTTGACGCTCTGCGGGTCCCGCTCGAGCACCTTTTCTATGTGCTCCAGGGCTGCATGTGGCTTGCCGCGAATAAGCAGCGTCTGGGCGAGACCGAGCCGCGCCATGACTGCATCAGGGTCATTCGCGACAACGTCCCGAAAATGGTCCTCCGCTTCCGCGTATCGCTGCAAGGCCCCAAGCGTCATCCCGGCGTTCGTCTTCGCCTCGGGGAAGTTCTTCCTCAGAGCGATCGCTTCCTGATAGCTCGCCAGCGCTTGATGCAGCTCACCCTTGGCACGATACACATTGCCCAGGTTATTGAGAGACTCCGCCGAGTTCGGGTCAAGACTCAAGGCCTGGCGAGCAGCGCTGAGGGCGGCATCGACGTTTCCCAACATTCGATAGTAGATCGACAGGTTGCTCCAGGCCAGGACCATCTCCGGATCGAGTCTCACGGCGCGGATTCCGGCCTCCAGAGCCTTGTCCCAGTCCCCAGCAGTCATGTGCACCACCGCCAGCAGATCGTGGACACGCGCAGAATCTGGCCGCAGTTCCAGGGCCTTCTGTAGTCTGACCAGGGCGGTCCTGTGGTCGCCACGCTCTCTCATGGCCACGGTCGCCGCATTGAAGTGGACCTCCCAATCAGCCTCCAGAACCTCTTCGGCGAGCCGGACGTATTTCTCGGCCTCCCTGTTCTTGCCAGCCCAGATGAGCACCTTGGCCAGGTTCTTGTGCGCCCTGGCGGTCAGCTCAGGCTCCACCCTCGATCGAATCTCCTCGGCGACGAACGGCCGAATCTGCGAGTACCATTCCGCCCCGAGATCCAGAAGGCCCATCGCGCCCATTTCATCGACGAGCGCCGCCGCCAGGTCACCGTGCACCTCAACTGTGGGATGCACGTGATCCAGGAAGGACTCATCGCCCAGACTCCGATGCCCCAGACGGCTCTCTACCGCCTCCTTGAGGATCGACCGAAAGTCCACGAATCCCGAATTCGACCGCTCGGCGGTCTCAGCGATGATCCAGTTGGCCTCTTCGAGGGCTCGGAGGGGACATACGTCCTCGGCGATCGCGCGAGCGAACGACGACCCCGCCTCGGCGTCCCGTTCGAGCCCCATCAGAGCCCTGCCACGTAGGTAGTGAGTCTCCGCATAGAGCGAATCGGCCTCCAGCGCTCGATCCACCAACCGCAGCGACTCCTCCCAATTCTCCGCGTCGAGCGCGAGACGGGCGCGCTCGAGATCGCCGGCGATCTGACTCTGGCGCTTCGACGAGAGTCCGTCCCGGTGCTCGCTCTTGAAGGGCGAGAAGTCGCTCTCGTTGGCGGGCACCGTCACCAGGATCACCCGCGCACCGACGGTCTGAGCCAGACTCACCATCCTCCGCAGATTGAAGCGATAGTGATCGAGGACCTGGCTCTTGAACTCGGCATCACGGTGGTAGTAGTCGAGCCCAAACGACTGATTCAACAGCTCGCGGACTTCGCCTCCGAGCTCGTACCGCTCGAGAGCTCGCCCTTCACTTCCGGACGTAGCTCGTCTCCCAACGGCCCAAAGGCGCGACTTCTGAAGCAGTAGCCTGGTCTTCGTCAAGGCCACGGGCTCGGCGATCAGCTGCGAGTAGGTGCGACGCTCGAGGAACTCGTTGTTCCCTGAGTAGATGATGAACAGATCAGGCTCGTAGTCGACGAGCTCCTCCATCAGGAGCGCAACACGATAGCTGGCGTAGGAGATGCCGCCGGCGTTGATCACTTCCCAGCGCCGGCTCGGATCGACGACTCTCAGGTACTCCCTCAGCCATGCGCTGAAGGAGGTCCTGTCGTCGTAGGGCCGACCATACGTCGTCGAGCCCCCCAGGGTGAACACCCTCGATGTTCCTTCAGCCTTGATCCTGGGGAACCTCTGGGCGTTGAAGAACTCCAGCTTGTTCCCCGCGGTCTGCAGATCGTCTCCAGATTCTGAAACCTCATAGAGTCTGATCGAGGACTGGAAGCCCACGTAGGGGTCGCTCTCTACGAGGATCGGCTGGACACCCGCGAGCGCGAGCATCAGCTCGACCCCGCTGAAGAAGACCACCAGCGAACCCACCGACAGCAGCAGATTGAGAACCAGCTTGCGAGCGCTCGACATCTCCTGATCCGGGAGCCTCCTCTGAGCGTCGCGGCCCCGAGGACCGGTTCGGCCGGGGCTCATCTCGCTCATCCCCTGCTCCGTCCAGCAGACCGGACGCGAACGCCGAGCGAGGATACTCCCCCCGACCGCGAAATCGAAGGTCAACGTGCCTGTTTGTACGATACTCTTGGACTGCTCGACAAGACTGAGCGTGCCCTCACGAGTACCGTGCCGATCATACCTCGCATAGACCGTCTCCAACGGACCGACCTCGGCGTTTCCAGGCCGCGGCATCGGGCCAGCCCCGGGGCCGTCTGGGCAGCGCGAAGGCTCGCCCATGCGGCCATCTGCGCGCTGATCGCAGCCGTCCCCCCGTCCGCTCTTGCCTTCCACGACGGAGGGGTCGCGAGCTGCGACGGGTGTCACGTGATGCACGCCGATCCACTCGGAGGCATGCGAGTGTCTCGGGACGGGAACCTGTTGATCGCCACCAACGCCAGCGACGTCTGCCTGAGCTGCCACGCGAACAGCAACAGCGCGGTCCTCGGCGACAATCCACTCCAGCCGCCCCCGGAAAGGGGCGGAGGGAACTTCGTGTTCCTGCTGGAGGACAATCTCAACGACGGACCCGACGGAGCCCTCGAGCCGATTCCGGGCAACGCTGCCGGGCACAGCATCATGGCCCCGGGCTACGGCTTGTTCGCCGAACCGAGGTGGGATCTCTCGCCGGGCGGCAGCTTTCAGTCCGCCGAGCTCTCCTGCATCAGCTGTCACGATCCGCACGGCGCCGGAACGTTCCGGATGCTCTTCGGCGTCGGACCCGTCGGCGACGGGACCTATACCTTCTCGGCCCCGGCGCCCCGGGCCGAGGGAGGCGACCCGATTACCGAGGTCGAGTCCGATGCCAGCCACAGCGCCTACCAGGGGGGGATGAGCGAGTGGTGCGGGAACTGCCACGGCCTCTATCACGACCGATCGGGTGACTCCGACTTCGAGCACCCGGTCGACGAGGCGCTCGCATTCGATATCCGTATTCGCTACGACGAGTACCTGGGTGACGAGTTTCCTGAGGGCGGGATCCACGACACGGCCTACCTCGTGGAAGTGCCGTTCGAGGAGCCCACCGCCAAAACGGACTCGCGCCGCGGACCCACGGGGGCCAGCCGGGTGTTCTGTCTCAGCTGCCACAGGGCGCATGCGTCCTCCGCGCCGGCGGCCATGCGCTGGGACACGAACGTCGCGTTCCTCTATCTCGACGGGACAGTTTCGGGGTCCTGGCGAATTCCGGATCCGTTCGACAGCCCGATTCAGGGCACCCTCTGCTCCAAGTGCCACGCCGAACCCGGATGGGAGTCCGACCCGCTCGAGGATCCGTTTCTGCTACAGAACCCAGGCGCGAGCGAATTCGGCCGGACGGAGTGGGGCTACTCCGAGCGTCCGGCCGCGGGGTCCGACCAGCGGTAGACCTGCACCCGGCCCTCCCAGGGCTGAGTGATGTAGACCCGTCCGCTGCGGTCGAGTGCCAGGTCCGTCGGGAAGTACAGGTACCCCGGCGCGAATCCGAACCCGAAGTGATCCCCGGAGCAGCTGTTCGCGGAGGGATCCCAGATCGAGACGACCATCCGGTGTCTGTCGAGGACCAGATACTCCCCCTCCGCATCCATCGCCGCGGTGACCGGAAACAGCAGCTCGCAGGCACCCGACCCGAACTCGCCGGTCGTTTGCAGCAGCTTGCCGTCGAGATCGTAGGCGCGAACGATCCCGACCCGCGGCAGGGCGACGAGCACCTGATCGTCGAAGACGTCGACGTGCGAGACGCTCGCCTCCTCCCTCTGGTCCGCAGTCAGATCCGCCGTGAGGTCGATCGAGCCGAGGAGCTCCCCCGCCCGGTCGGTGATCCACACGTGAAGGTTCCGCTGATCGAGAACGAAGACGCGATCCCCGTCGCCCGACAGCGCCAGCGAGACGAAGTGGGTTCGTTCGACCCAATCCGGCAGTCCCCGCGGTGCCACCTCCCCGAGCACGAGGCCGTCGAAATCCAGCTCCAGGACCGTCTGGCGATTCTCGTGATAGGCCGTGACCAGCAGGAAGCCGTCCGCGTCGACCGCCACATCTGAAGGCGAACGGAAGTCGTTGCCACCGCTGATCTCGAACTCGAGCAGGCCTTCCTGGTCGAAAATCAGGATCCGGTCGCGCCGCGGGTCACAGACGAAGATCTCGCCGGTCACTGAATCGGTGACGACCGA